>JABJCF010000363.1 GCA_018665625.1 Nitrospina sp.
CCTTCAGAGGTGTTTGATCCTGATCTTATGGGGAAGTTTATAGCGGTTGCCGATGTATGGGGCTCGAATCATGTTCTTCGATGGCATAATATGAGGTTTTATTACAATCCAATTACAGCTTTGCTCGAGCCAATTGGTTTTGACGCTAATCTTCATGAAAAAGAAATTGATGTTCCTCACGCATTATTAGAAGAACCTATTGTGTCTGCAATTCTGGAAGACGACCCAGTTATCAAATCTGTATATCAAAATGCCATAAAAAGACTGGCAAACGAAACGGAAGGGGAAGATACCAAAAAATGGTTTAATACTCTTGCCCAAAAACAATTAAGGATCCTTCATAAAGAATTCCCTTCTCTAAATGGATTTCGTTTTGATCGGATAGTCAAAAGAGCTAGAGAGTTAAGTCAACCTCTTGCCAAAAATTATTTTGAATGGTTGCAGGTTAGGCACATACAAAGTAAAGAAGGTCGATATCTTGAGTTGCTTAACACTTTGCCTCGCGCTTTAGAAGTAGAGGATATTTTTTGTGTGAGTGAAAATAAAAATGAAATAAAACTTGAGCTTGCTGACTCAATTAATTTTCCTTTCCTTTTGAACCCTACTCCTCCAAAATATTCCCCAGAAATTAAGAAAATCCCTTTCGAATTAACAGATGCAAACTTTAAATGTGAAATCGCATTGGAGGTGAAAATTCAAGGTGAAGAAGAATTAAGATTGGTTTGGTCTGAGTTAGATACTCCGGATTTAAAAACTCCTATATTGCCCACATACAACCTTCAAGAAACGCTGGCCTTTCATACCTTTTTGAAATATTCCGAAGATGATAAAAAACTGCAGGTTCTCCCAGGTGATTGGAAGGTAAGCGAATGGATCGTTGTTCCAGAATTTTTAAGGCTGGAAATTCCGAAGGGAACGACTCTACGTTTTGATAAAACAGTTGGGCTTCTTGCTAAAGGCCCCGTTTTAATAACAGGTACAGAAAAGGAGCCCGTTGTTCTAACGGGTAGTATCCCTTTTTCTAAAGAGGATACCTGGCCAGGGATTGCTTTGCTTAAAGCTTCGAAGCCTTCGGATTGGGCGTTCGTAAGAATTGAGAATACTTCGGGGGTTAAAAAAGGAGAGTGGGAGTTGACAGGCGGGGTAAATTTCTATGAAGCTGAAATTAAAATGAATCATGTTGCATTTTTAGGGAACCGGGCGGAAGATGCTCTCAATATAGTTAGATCCAAATTCGAATTAAAAAGTGTGATGATTAAAAATACCACTTCCGACGCCTTTGACTCGGATTTCTCACAGGGAACGATTGAAAATAGTGTGTTTGAAAATATTGGTTCGAAAGGGGGAGGGGACGGTATTGATGTAAGCGGATCAGAAATTAGGGTTAAGGAGACCTATTTTATTAATATTTCTGATAAAGCTCTTTCTGTCGGTGAAAATAGCCACATGAAAGCGAGCGGAGTAAATATTGAAAATGTGTCGATTGGTGCAGCCAGTAAAGATGGTTCGCGGTTACTTCTTTCCAATTCGAAAATGACAGGAATAAAAAAAGCGGGTCTTATGGCCTATATAAAAAAAACGGAATACGGTCCAGCTGAAATAACGGTAGAGGGATTGGAATATAATTCAAAAACCAAAAAAGCTATTTCGCAAAAGGGAAATAAAATTATTATTGGAGGAAAAGAAATTCAAGCAAACGATCTAAACGTTCAAGAGCTTTATGCTTCAGGGGACAAGCCGTGAGCGCATCCAATTCTTCTCTTCCTCGTTATGAAATAAAGTTTATCGCCGAATCATTCGAATACCATAGGGTTTTAAACTGGTTACGCCAACACCATTCTTGCCTGCAATTAGAATATCCTGATCGTCAAGTTAACAATATATATTTTGATTCCCACACTCATCATTCGTTTTGCGAAAATATTATTGGCTCTTCTTCTAAATCAAAAGTCAGGCTGCGGTGGTACGGTGCTTCGAAAAACCCGGTAAATAGTTCTTTAGAAATAAAATGCAAACGGAATCAATTAAACTGGAAATTGATTTACAAGATTCAAGGGGAACTGGGGGCAGAAGGTTGGAATTGGAAGAGGGTTTTCTCAGAAATTCACAGGCAGCTCCCTTTGGATGCGAAGGAGTGGTTGGAGATGTCCCCCCAGCCTGTTTTAATTAATAGATATGTGCGAAAGTATTTTTTATCCAGGGATAAAAAAGTGCGTGTCACTCTGGATAGAGATTTGGATATCTATGATCAGTCTCGGAAATCCTTCCCAAATTATTCCTTAAAATCTAATTTACCAAAGGTTTTGGTTTTGGAGGTTAAGTTTCCCAAGGAATTAAGAGACTATGTTGTGCACGCGTTCGGCGATATTCCATTGCGTGGTAGCCGTTTTTCAAAGTATGTGTCTGGATTTCTTTCTATTAATAATTAGCCGCGAAAAGGCAAGTGATTAAGCTAGCTATTATGAAAGCCTTAAGAGGGTTTTAGATTGATTGTTGCCCACCGGGTGTGTCCTGTGATCCTCTATTGAAGGGATAAAGGAAATATAGTAAAGAGCTATATTGAGATAGACCTTTTGATGGTAAGGGTTTGCTGCTAGCCGCCGATAGCATGCATGGCGCGTGTAGGGCGCTCAAAGTCATCAAGATTGATTTTATGTCCTGGCTCTTTGATTAAGACCGCCTGATTGAGGGCATCAATGATATTTTCGTCAGTTGAGCCAGTGCGGATCATTTTTTTTAAGTTGGTCTCACTTGTAGAAAACAGACAGGTCCTTAATTTTCCATCGGCTGTCATGCGGATGCGGTTGCAGTGATCGCAGAAAGGATTACTGACCG
>JABJCF010000364.1 GCA_018665625.1 Nitrospina sp.
CATGGCCTCCTTAGGTTGGTTTGGGCTTTTATCGCTAAAAACCATTCAAACTTACGTGAGGTCATGTTCTAATTTCAACTAACTTTGGGGCAAACCCGATGTCCCCAACGGAGGCTCTCTAAGTGGAACCATCTTATTCAAAGGAGAAGTGCCGCCCTCGGTTAGTGTCCATTTAAAAAATGAAAAAAACTCGGAGTTCTGCCTGGAAAATGCCAACCCAAATAAGGAAGGGGAACTTCTTATCCAGCATGTCGAGGTAAAAAATGGCAGTCTCAAGGATGCCGTGGTTTACATCGAGAATATTGATAAGGGAAAACGCTGGATGAAAGAAAGGTTGAAAGTTCAATTTAAAAATTGCCAGGCTTATCCAAAAATCGGTGTGATCCAAAAAAGCCCAAAGAGGGTGACAACAAATCTTGTAACGATTGAAAACCATGATGCAGGTGTCTTGCATAATCCAATGGGATTTTCGATCGGAGAAAAAACTCGTAAGATTTTTTTCAAAAAATGGCTCCTCAATAAGGGAGCAAAAGTGGATGTTACCAAGTCACTCAAATTATTAAAAAAAGAACGGGATTCTCATTTTTATATCGAGTGTGAACAACATCTATGGATGTCGGTAAGCTCTAAAGTTGTTTGGAACCCCTACCACGATGTTTCAAAGGAGGATGGTTCATTTAAAATGGATCAAATTCCCCCCGGTCATTACAAGGTCGTTGTGTGGCACCCTTATGTTGGCGAAAAAACAATAGAGGTGGATATTTCTTCAGGCGCTAATACTCAGCTGGAATTAACGTTGCCGTAAAAAGATCTATCTCCAAACGGCCAAAAACAGGGTACCCATGGCAGAAAAGGAAGATATTAGTAGGCGGGAATTTTTTTCCTACTGTCTTATGGGATCAAGCCTCTTTGCCAGCATGGCGCTCCTCTCTGTTTATGCAGTAAAATTTCTTTTGCCCTCTGCGAATAAAAATCCCACCCGTAAAATTTATATCACGACAACAGATAAGATTCTTCCGGGTAATAGTTTCAAATTCACAGATTTGAAAGGCGGTCGCATTACCGTTACCAATACCGGCAGTGAATTTATCGCCCTTTCAACCAAGTGCACTCATTTGGGATGTCAGGTCCATTGGAAAAAAGATCAGAAGACGTTCTATTGCCCTTGCCACGATGGGTATTTCAATTCTCAGGGCGAAGTTTTGAAAGGACCTCCTCCCGCGCCTTTGGATACTTACAAGGTGGAGGTCGTTGACAAGGCCATCTATATCCATGTTGATGAGGTGTTAAGTGCCTATTCCTAAACTTAACTTTTTACTGAAATGGACCAAAGAACGCATTCCTGTAGATGTTCAGGATTTAAAGAGTATTTCCAATGAACCGGTTCCCAATCATCTAAAGCATTGGTGGTTTGCATTGGGCGGTACCCCGGCGATTTTGTTTTGCATCCAGATTGTCACGGGAATTTTCCTATTGTTTTATTATGTTCCAACACCCACTGAGGCTTACGACAGTGTGACGAAGATCACCCATGAAGTAAGGTTCGGCTGGTATATAAGAAGTATTCATAAATGGGCATCGGAACTGATGATCGTTACGGTAATGCTTCATATGTCGCGTGTTTATTTTACCGGTGCATACCGAAAACCCCGGGAACTGAACTGGATGGTAGGGGTTATCATCTTGTTTGTTACTTTAGGATTGGCTTTTACCGGCTACTCTCTCACTTATGACCAGCTTTCATATTGGGCGGCAGTTGTAGGAACAGAAATCGCCGAGAGCACTCCTTTAGTCGGTCCGCTTGCGGCAGATTTTATTCGCGGTGGCCAGGAAATTTCAGGGAACACGCTGACGCGGCTTTATGTTTTCCATATTGTGATTTTTCCTGCAGCACTTGCGGGCCTGGTCGTTTTGCATATTATTTTTGTCCGCCTGCAAGGAGTTACACAGTTTGAGTTTGAAAGGGAAAGAAGGTCGAGGCATAGAACCTATCCACTTTTTCCCGACCATATTCTTACAGAAGCCATTCTAGGAATACTGATTTTATATCTGCTAACCATGATGGCTATTATTTTTCCGGCAGGTTTGGGTGACAGGGCTGATCCGTTGATGACACCAGAACATATTAAGCCGGAGTGGTATTTTTTTGCATCGTTTCGTTGGCTGAAATTAACAAATGTCTATATTGGAGTAATTGGGCAAATATTTTTTGTCGGGGTAATAATAGCCTGGCCTTTTATTGATAGAATTTTTGAAAATAAATTTCCCAAGGCTGAACTGAGCGTCTGGATAGGGATTTTGGGATTTTCCTTTTATCTGATTCTGACAATTTGGGAAGCGCTGGTATGAACCATGGCTGCAAGGCCAGGAAGTGAGGAACCATGTCTCTCAATGCTAAGAAAATAGTGATCGTGGTCATCGGGCTGTTTTTCCTGTGCTCGCTTTTAATTATTGGCGCCATTGAGAGCAACAAGAGAGTACTGGGTAAAAAGGCCACCATTAAAGTTTCTGCTGTCAGCAAAAACTGCGTCGAATGCCATTCTGTAAAAAGTCCTTCCCTCGTTGAACAATGGAGGGACAGCATGCACGCCATTCGCGGCGTGGCCTGCATGGATTGTCATGAGGCACTCAAGACAGATGTCGATGCCTGGGAACATGAAGGCTATACGATTGCGGTGATTGTGTCTCCTAAAGATTGTTCCAAATGTCATGCTCAAGAGAATAAAGAGTTTCAAGAATCTCATCACGCTGATGCGGCGAAAATTATTGGCTCACTGGATAATGTTCTTGCTGAAGTTGTGGAAGGAAATACCGGACGACTTGGACTGGATGGCAATTCGCCGGCAGCTATCAATGGCTGTTGGCAATGTCACGGATCGGTCGTAAAAATTGGAAAGGATGGCAGGCCCACACCGGCCACCTGGCCCAATACAGGAATAGGTCGGATCAACCCGGATGGCAGTAAGGGCTCCTGTACCGCCTGTCATTCCCGTCACACATTTTCTCCTGTTGTGGCTCGCCAGCCCGACAGTTGCGGAAAATGTCATATGGGCCCTGACCATCCACAAAAAGAAATTTATGAAGCATCCAAACACGGCATCGCTTTCAAGGCCTTTAAGGAATACATGAAATTGGATGCGCAACCCTGGCGTGTCGGCATAGAATATACTGCCGCCCCTACTTGCGCGACCTGCCATATGAGCGCAACCCAGGAACAAAGCGTAACGCATGATGTAG
>JABJCF010000037.1 GCA_018665625.1 Nitrospina sp.
AACTGATCCAGAGGCTTTTCCCACTGTCCGGGCTTGAATCCCAATCCCTGCATAATAATTTTCGCTCGGGCTTCGCGATCATACCCACCCAACCGTTCAAATTCATGTTGCAACTCGCCGTAGCGGTCCTGGAATTTTTGATCCGCCTCCAATTTTTTCATTTCGGTTTTAACCTGCATAAAATGCGGGTCCCCCAAAACCACCCTTTCCAGAGCAGACTCCCCTCCTCCCTTATGATCTTGTTCCAGAAGACCGTAGCGCAGGCCTTTCCTTAAAGTCACTTGTCCAGAGTCCAAAGATTCTCGCCCAATGACAACTTTGAATAATGTTGTCTTACCGGTACCATTTTCTCCGATTAAACCCACCTTCTCCTTGGGGCGCAGATGAAAACTCACGTCGCGGAAAATAATCTTTGAACCAAACTGCTTATTCAGTTTTTCAACAAATATCACGAGGTACCCTCGGTACAATAGGTCTGCACATTCTTGAGCTATTTATAATCATTGCGCCTCTAGAAATAATTTTCAGCGATACAACAAATATCACGGAGGAGTGCCTCCTCAGGCAATGAGGACTTTACGTTTATATGAAAACCGTCACAAATTAGCTTATAGAAAAAGCTTTTCACCTTCTTTTTAAACAAAAACCCTCTTTCACGCATTAAAAACAGAAAAACAAATTTCGATTTCGGAGTTTAGCGCAAATAGCTATTTAGGCCACAAAATATTGCCAGAATCCCTTTATTTGGCTTATAATTTAAGCATAAATACCGATAATATAATGAATAGTTATTTTTTATCACGTTGAGTGTGAGTCAGTTCCTATGTTTTCATTTTACAAAAGAATAAATGGTTTGATTTTTTCATTGGTTCTCCTTTGCGGATTCCAATTTTTCTTTCTTCCATTTATCCACTATCACCGAGGCGACACACACTCACACCACGCAGAGCTAACCCCTCATCATCATCCGGGGCATTTTCATTCGCACGAACTGGAAACACTAACCCATTTCATACAGCATGAAAATAATGGACATTCTGACCATGAAGGGCATCACTCTTCTGAATCAAGCGAAGAGCACCATCACTCGGAACCTTTTGATGATACCGATTTTGACAATATCAATCTCCACAAACCAAAATTAGTAAAAAGTACATCCATTGTAAAAAATGGAAATACAAATAGTTTTTCCATTCTCAGCAATTCTGATTCATCTGCTGTTATTTATCCAAATTCCCCACCTAAGCATTCCTCTGGCATACCAAAAAGTAATAATTCGCGTTCTCCCCCAGTCATTCTCATTTAATTTCATTTCAATATTCGCCTACAAAAGCTGAATGAATTCTGGAACTTTGCCTTAGGCCATTTTTCCATCTATTCCTTTTCAGGTTTTTTGGCTCGTTTTCCAAATTGATTGAGGAAGCTGTAATGAAGATTTTTTTCATCCGGCTCGTCATAATTGTCTGGGTATTTATTCCCTGCACCAGTTTTGCCGAACCTGAGACACACATAAAAAAAGAACCCAAAGAACCTATCACCCTTAAAAGTGCCGTGGCTTTGGCGCTAATGCATAACCCACACCTTGAAGCCTTTTCTTTTGAAAAACGGGCAAAGGAAGCTCGGGCATTGCAATCGGGGTTTTCGCCTAATCCAAAACTGGATATTTCTGTTGAAGATGCTGGCGGCTCAGGAGGTTTTAGCGGATTCGACCAATCCCAAACCACTATTCAACTAAGCCAACTGATCGAACTGGGTGGAAAAAGAGCGGCAAGATTACGATCCAGCAATCTCTCAAAGAAACTTGCCGACTGGGATTATGAAACAAAACGCATGGATGTCTTAACTCAAGTAGCCAAATCTTATGCCTTGGTTTTAAAAGCACAACAACAGGTCATGCTCACCGAAGACCTTGTAAAGCTTAGCGAACAATTTTTAGTTGTCGTGGATGAAAGGATTAAGGCAGGAAAGGTGGCTGCCCTTGAAAAGATTAAATCTGAAATAAACCTTTCGTCGCTCAAAATTGAATTTGAAAAAGTAAAACGTGAATTGAAAGTAGCAAGGAGAAATTTATCGATAACCTGGGGAGCCATCACACCACAATTTGAAACTGCACTGGGAGATCTCAACCAAATTTCAAATATACCCTCTTTGGAAATATTAAAAACCCGCTTGAGCAAAAACCCTGATCTTGCACGTTGGTCTACCGAACTGGAACAACGCCAGGCAGCACTCGAAAGCGAAATCTCTAAAAGTATTCCTGACATAGAAATTCAAGGAGGTTTTAGACGTTTAGAAACTACAGATGACAATGCATTAGTTTTTGGAATATCCATCCCTTTGCAATTCTTCAATCGCAATCAGGGAGCCATAGAAGAAGCTCGACATAAACTTGGAAAGGCCGAAGCCCAAAAACGCGCAAAAAAGGCATCCACAGAAAAAAAATTACTAGAGACATATAGCGCTTTGGATTTTTACCGAACACAGGTTTCATCTATCAAAAATCAAATCCTCCCTGGGGCTAAAAAAGCATTTAATGGGATTCAAGAAGGCTACCGTTTTGGGAAATTTAATTTAATTGACGTACTCGACAGCCAAAAAACATTTTTCCATACCAAGAAAACTTTTCTGGATTCCCTTGCTCAATATCACAACTCAGTAGCAGACCTGGAAAGACTTATTGGTGAACCACTAGCATCGTTAAACCCTGCACTCTCTCAATTGAAAGGAGAAGGATCATGAAAATAAAATTCCTTCTTTCCATTGTTATTCTTTTGGCCGCTGGAGTTTATACGGGAAACATTATTCTAAACACACCCCCGAAAAACGTTCAAAGCGCCAAGCATGAAGCTCATGACCACGAGCCTCATAGCCATGAATCAGAGCACGCTGATTCAATCCCCAGAGGGCCGCATGGTGGCTGGCTGTTTACGGAAAAGGATTTACAAGTAGAAGTTAAGATTTTTGAAACGGGTATTCCTCCGGAGTTCAGAGTTTTCATAACGGATTCCATGAGCACTCCTGTCCCACTAAATGAAGTGAACCTGACCATAAAATTGGCGAGACTTGGCCGAGTCGATACTATTAAATTTAAGCCCATGGGGAAATACCTCCTGGGAGATAAAACTGTTGTCGAACCTCATTCCTTTAATGTAGTTATTCACGCCAAATGGAAAGGCGAAAAATATGAATGGAAATTCTCACAAATTGAAGCAAGGGCAGAACTAACCGAGGCAGCAATAAAAAATGCGAACATTACCTTAACCAAAGCAGGCCCTGCCCGCATTAAAAACCAAATCAACCTACCGGGTGAAATTGTTTTAAATGAAGAAAAGGTTGTTCACATTGTCCCCAGACTGGATGGAGTAGTTAAGAAAACGTTTAAAGATTTAGGTGACTCTGTAGCTCCCGGAGATATTCTAGCCACTCTTGAAAGCCGCGAACTTGCTGATGCAAAAATTAATTATCTGGCCGCAGTTCAACAGGGCGCTCTAACTAAATCCGACTTTGAAAGAGAGACTCTCCTTTTTCACAACACAAACCAAATGTTGGATCTTTTGCAAAAAGAAATGGATTTGGAGGATGTTTACCAGAAACTAAAAGATATACAAATTGGAAAAAGCCGCGAATTACTTATCCCCGCATACGCAAAAATGAATTTGGCAAAATCCGTTTATCTGCGTGAAGAAAAATTATTTAACAAGGGAATCTCTTCCGAATCGGAATACCTGTTGGCAGAAGAAAACTCCAAAAGTTCGGAAGCTAAGTACATGGCCTTGCGTGAAAAGATAAATTATGACGGTCAATGGGCCGTGCGCAAGAAAAAAAGAAATTTTGAAATAGAAATATTTAATCTTCAAACCGCCCGACAAAAACTTTTCGCATTGGGATTATCAAATGAAGAGATTGAAGGTTTGGCTCACCAAAACGAGCAAGACTTCAGCAAATACGAATTACGGTCTCCTTTAGGGGGAATAATCATCCAGAAACATTTGACCACTGGAGAAGCCGTAAAAAGTGATGATGATGTTTTTCTTCTCGCAGATTTATCTGAGGTCTGGGTAAACATAGCCATCCCCGTTAAAGACCTCAATTTCGTCAAATTGGGGCAAAGCGTTACCGTACAGAAAAACAATCCTGGGCTGAAGGCCAGAGGAAAATTAACATTTCTCGATTCCATAATTGATGGTACCAGCCGCACCGTTACAGGGCGGGTCGTAATACAGAATCCAAAATCTGAATGGCGACCCGGAACATTCGTAACCCTGGAGTTAACCTTGGAGCAACGAAGGGTTCCACTGGCTGTACCGACAAAAGCTATTCAAACCATCCGTGACTGGTCGGTGGTTTTTGTGAAATATGGAAATTTCTTTGAAGCCCGGCCCTTGGAGTTGGGGGAAAGTGACGGAACCTGGACGGAGGTATTGCAAGGTCTTAAAAAAGGCGAAAGTTTTACAAATCAAAATAGCTTCATATTAAAAGCGGAAATAGAAAAATCTTCCGCCACTCACGACCATTAAGTAAAGGACTTTTTCATGCTGGAAGGAATTTTAAGATTCTCCATTAAGCAAAGAGCATTTGTAATGCTGGGGGTCCTCACAATGGCCGTTTTGGGAGCTTATAATTTTAAAGTTCTTCCCATTGACGCTGTCCCGGATATCACAAATATCCAAGTACAAATAAATACCGAAGCTCCTAGCTACACTCCGCTTGAAGTTGAGAAAAGAATTACTTTTCCCATTGAGACTGCCCTTGCAGGAATCCCAAAATTATCATACACCCGGTCTATCTCTCGATACGGTTTGTCACAGGTCACCGTTGTTTTTGAAGACGGCACAGATATTTATTTTGCTCGACAGTTAATCAATATTCGCCTTCAGG
>JABJCF010000365.1 GCA_018665625.1 Nitrospina sp.
CAAATTTAGAATTTTTATCTGCTTCAAATGCTTTAGATGGAATTGAAAAAGCTAAGACTCGGGTTCCTGACTTAATCCTCATGGATATTCACATGCCAGACATGAATGGGTTTGACGCTTTTAAAAAATTAAAACTAATTGAAGAAACCAAAAATATACCAATTATTGCCTTAACTGCCGATGCCATGGACAGAAATATTAAAAAAGCCTTGGATATGGGGTTTAGAGATTACATCACCAAACCCATTAATTTGGATGTTTTTTTAACTTCAATTAATAAAGTAATTACCTAAGTCAGATTAATAGTTCAACCCGTTCGCGCAAATTTAATCTTTACAGATTGTTATTCAGGACAACAAAATGCTTCCAGGGCAAGAATATCTAGACTCCAAAATTCTAATTGTGGATGACCTGAAAGAAAATGTGCGTCTTTTAAATTCTTTGTTAAAGAGTGCAGGCTACTATGATATTTATTCAACGACAGATCCAAGAGAAGTATTAGAAATATACCAGGATACAAAGCCAGATCTTGTTTTACTGGACTTGAATATGCCGCACTTGAATGGGTTTCAAGTTATGGAACAAATTATGGAAGTTGAGAAGGACTCTTATGCCTCCATAATGATTCTCACAGCTCAAGCAGATCAAGAGGTAAGAATCAAGGCTCTTGAAGCTGGCGCGCAGGACTTTCTCAGCAAGCCTTTTAATCTAATTGAAGTAAATCTGCGAATTAGAAAAATGCTGGAAATTAAAAGTTTAAACAAACAGGTTCTCGAAAACAACCAAAATCTGGAAAAGGCTGTTAGGGAAAGAACTTTAGAGCTTGAAGAAACGAGGATGGAAACCATATATCGTTTAGGTCGAGCAGCTGAATTTCGTGACAATGATACGGGGATGCATGTGGTTCGAATGAGTCTCTTTTCTCAAAGACTTGCAGAAGAGTTTGGTTTGGATCGGGAGGAGTGCAAGCAAATTCTCCACGCCAGCCCCATGCACGATGTAGGGAAAATTGGTATACCGGATCGCGTTTTACTCAAATCCGGAAAACTCAATGCTGATGAATGGGAAATTATGAAAACCCATTCGGCGATTGGGGCTCAAATTTTATCAAGTGGTAAACATAAATTAACCAAAATGGCCAAAACTATCGCCCTTTGCCATCATGAAAAATGGGATGGTTCTGGATACCCCAATGGGTTGAGCGGTAACAAAATCCCTTTGGCAGCTCGTATTGTATCCATAGCTGATTGCTTCGATGCTTTAACCTCTGAAAGACCCTATAAAGCAGCATGGTCTGTTGAAGATGCAATAAAAGAAATGGATAGGGTGACCGGTTCCAGCTTTGATCCTGATCTGATGGTAGTTTTTCACCAGATTCTACCTGAAATATTAAAAACTAAACATGATCTCCCCGATAAATAAAGTAGAGGTTTCGACCAGGACACATAAATACTGTAATATTTATGGCATTAATAAGACCAACCTACATATAGCTATTGTTTTACTCATCTTCTCAGGAGGCTAAACAATGAACAGATATAAACAACTTGGAATACTGTTTGTTATTCTTATGTTTCCTTCACTCGCAATAGGTGCAGGAAATGCTCAGTTGGAATTATGGAAAAGGTCTGAATTTCTTTATGGTCCATGTGGTCACTGCGCTGACCTGATCACTATTAAGGACAATAAAAATTGGGCTGACTTTACTCCTTATGACATTAAGGCACGCGACGGCTATTTCACAGCAAACCTGAATGGTCCTGCAGGAACTCAAGTGACTCTATATGGACTGGAAGATTTCAGAAAGAAACAGGGCTATTTGATCATTATCAAAAAAGATGACTCAGCGATCGAAATTGAAGATTTTACGGCTTTTGCACCGGGAATTTGGACAGAAGTTGATAAAGAAACAGGTTCTTATTCAGCTTTTTATCAACCCCATCAAAATTTCAAATCCTCCGTATCCTCTGTCAAATGGGGGAAATGGTGGAGCGGATCTATTCCAACAAGCCAAAATTAAAAAATTACTCTCCCCTCCCCCCCCTGTTTATCAGGGAGGCAGGGGGTGTTTAATCGTACTTCAGTTTCATAGCCAACAATGCTAGCGCTAAAACCAAGGTAATAACATTCCAGAAAATGATTGGAATCTGAGCAATCATAATCCCGTAAACTAACCAACAAAAAACCCCAACGCTGAAAACAGAAAACATAGCCAACGATAGGTCTGTTGCAGACTTACTCTTCCAAGTTTTCCAAACCTGAGGAACAAAAGCTGCGGTAGTTAAAAATCCGGCAAAGTAGCCCAATAGTGTTGTTGCATCCATTGTTTAGCTTTTCTCAATTTATTTCAATGTTTGCGAATGAGCAAAAACCCGCCGACAAGCAGCAATACTCCAAGCATTCTTTGAAAATCCATTTTCTGAATGTTAAAACCCAACCAGCCATAGTGGTCAATTAATATTGAAGCTACCAGTTGTCCTGCAAGTAACAAACTAACCAATGCCAACGCTCCAATTTTTGGGCCGGCCACAATGGAACCTAGCACTACTAATGCACCGATCAGTCCGCCCCCCCAAAGCCACGCTGGCAAAGAAACAACCTGAGCAAAAGTTGGAAGAGGCGCCTTAAAAACCGCAGCACCCAAAATCAAACACATACCTCCGACCAGAAAGGAAACCAACGCTGCCAGGACAGAACTATTAATATGCCTCGCAAGTTCAGCATTAACACCGACTTGAACCGGCAACAAAACTCCTATAAAAAATGCCAGAGTCGTAAGAATATAGTTCATAATTTTCCCTTTTCCTCAATTCCAGAATTGTAGAGCCAAATTATTCTTCGCTCAATTCTTGTGATAGATCAGCTAACATTTGTAATACCCCACACATTCTAAGCCGATCCTCCTCTTCCATATCGACAAGCCAATCTCCATAACCATTTTTCTTTAGAGTAGCCGAATTGGTGTCATTATGGGGATCCGCAAAACTATAAAAATCTTCTTTCGCTTGATTAATAATTGTAGAGTAATCAACGGTGGTCATAACCAATTGATATAATGTAGAAGCTTGTGGCAATTGACCAGCCATCTCAACTAAAATGGGGTTTCCTTTTGAATTCATGTTATATTTTCCGGGTTTGCCCCAAAGTTAGTTGAAATTAGAACATGACCTCACGTAAGTTTGAATGGTTTTTAGCGATAAAAGCCCAAACCAACCTAAGGAGGCCATGTCATGAAGAAAGTACTGAAAAAAGGTAAAAG
>JABJCF010000038.1 GCA_018665625.1 Nitrospina sp.
AGCATCTTTTTACACAGAGATTCTTCGGGGTGTACCACTACTCGTTCTTTTATTTTATATTTATTACGCCTTGGGGGAATTTATTCACATGCCTGCACTGGTAGCAGCGGTGGTGGGCTTCGGATTCAGCTACGGGGCCTATATGGCAGATGTTTTTCGTGCAGGCATTGAAGCGATACCGAAAGAGCAGGGCGAGGCGGCCCGCAGTTTGGGCATGAACGAAAAACAGGCTTTGACTCAAATCATTCTGCCACAGTCCATGCGAACCATCATTCCGGCTATTGGCAACCAAACTTTGGGAATGTTGAAAGATACCAGTTTGGTTTCTGTACTGGCTATTTCTGATATTTTGCGTGTGGGTAACGAATATGCCACCAAACATTTCAATTTTTTTGAAACCTATACTTATGTTGCATTGACCTACCTGCTACTCACCCTTTTACTTTCCCGTTTGGTTCATAAATTAGAATCCCATTATCGTGTCGAAGGTAGTTAGTCCTAAATATCTACCATTGGCTGTCGATCGCCATTAATATACCGAACAACATCCATCGCATCTAGAACAAGTGAGAGAGAGTTGAATACCATTATCGAAAGGATCCAGATTTCAAACGGCGATTCAAAAGAGAATTCCGCGAACCGGGAGCCTAGCCAGATAACAATCGGGACCCAGAAAATATGCCCCACCCCCAACAAACGTACGAAACCATATTTATAAAATAGGAGTTTCATCAATCCGGCTCCAGCCAAAGTAGAAATCAGGACGGCTTTTGCTTCCAGAGTTTCAAAAAAAAAGAGGGGTGCAATCATATTGAGAGCCATCAGCAAAGCAACCCATAGAGGCCAAGGGGCTTCCATAGAAAAAATGGCTCTCATAAATCTGATAACAAGGCCCATCGCTCCCTCCGCAAATATTTCTGCAATATGGAAAAATTAGATTCCCAAAACTCTCCTGTAATTAAGGCGGATAACTGTAAGAAACCTTACAAAAAAACTAATCAACAGTGGTAAAGTCGAATAAAAAAAGCCGCAGTTGGAAAAAATATTTCCAGCTACGGCTAATTTAAAAATCGGTAATTTACTAATCCATAGATTTTAACTCACAAACCTCATTCAGAGTCACAACGCGGATGGGACCGGGGAAATGAGACCATTGTTCTCGACTCATCTGATTGATTTCCTCCTCGATTGCATCAATACCTTCTTTATTTGCCTGGCCACTATAAAATAGTTTCGCTGCAACTGAGCAATCGGCGTTCCCCACCCGATCATAATGGTCATAAATATTTTCCACTGCCCTTACTAGGTGGCCCAATGTAAGATTTGCGCAAGCATGACCAACCGCAAAGGCTCTGGCATTGGGTGAGAGAGCCTTCAATTGCATCGGATTGATCCGAATTTGCGGTACACCATAAGTGCTAATACCTGCTTCGGCAATCAATCTTGCAGAAGAATCTGGAATAATTTGGACTCGTTTTCCATGATAATCACTGCAATATAAATTTTCGATAGAGTTTTGAGCAGCGACCGGAATAGAAAATCCAACCAGGAAGAGAGCAGTCAATATCAGTTTTTTCATCATAAGGCCTCTATTTTAAAATAACTTAGCTTCCAATAATTAATAAGAATCAGAGACTTAACTCCCTGATTTACATAACCTTCTATCCCTCAAGAGCTTGTATTTCCTTGGATGAAATTAATTAAATTCTTTGCATAGGCAATCCTCTATGGTTAGACCCCAATTATTGTTATTTTATTCAATTTCTCGAGAAATAAATATATCAAAATCGTGACTTTGGTTTGTGAAAATATTATATTAAAAGCGATCTAAAGATTTAAATTTGAGGAGGGTTGAAATGAACGTAGCAATTGATAGCGAAAAAAACGTAGATACCGATGATTACTTTCTTCTTGCCGCAGGAGTCTGGAATAGTAAAACAGAGGATTATTCTGCCATAGAAGATTCTACTACATCCCAAAAGTATTTTAATAATTACCCGGATGCTGAAAAATCATTCCAGAATAGCGATGCATTTCCTGAACTAAAAGGAAAGGACATTAAACTCGATTTAATTCATGTCCGATTTGGTATAAATCGATTTTTATTGAGCAGGATCGTCATTTAAGTC
>JABJCF010000366.1 GCA_018665625.1 Nitrospina sp.
AAGAAAAAGTTTCTTGACGAAACAGTTCTGAATTTTCAAAACCTGTCCCAAGGGGGGGCGGAAAATTATTTTGGAGTGTTTCGCAGTTCTGAGGGTTGTCTTTGGAAAGCCGTTGACCTGCTGACTGACAGACCCCAGCCGACTCCTCAAAGTTCTACAACCGCGTTGTTTGTTTTTTTGTCCATTCCGATGGCTCTCTTTCAAAAAAAATGGTCGAAAACTCTTGCGGGTCAATGTCTAGAATTGGGCTCAACTTTCAGTTGTCATCCGTTGGAAGTGGTTGCAACCGTGCTTAACGGATTTTTAGTTACACGTTTTCTGAATTTGGAAGAAGGAGAGCTTATACCAAAAAGAAAGGAAATTTTACAGGAGGCGGTTGAAGTTTGCCTTCAGGCGGAAACTGAATATCAAACCAGGATTAATGTGTTCGAAGATGAATCGATTCTAAAATCAAAAAATGCTTTCAGCCATACTCTGGGGGAATTGATTCCTCTGATTGAAAAACCGGAAAAGGAAGTTTTGCAATGGATTGTTAATAACGCAGCTTCATACAGCAAGCGCGAAATACGACACGCTTCACAAGGATTTGTTTTAAGTCTGTTGCCTTTGGCATTGTTTTGGATGTTAAGTCGTGAAAGCGAATATTTCCTGACATCTATTTTTGAGCAGGGAAGAGAAACCGAAAAATTAGGAGCTCTGGTGGGGGCATGGGTAGGAGCCTATCAGGGGGTGCAATCCATTCCAGAAAATCTAAAAACCGGTCTTGTAAATGGTCGAGAAATTCGGTTGAGAGGTGAGGCGTTATTCCAACGGCGTATAAAAAAAGGTGCTAAGACACTTTCTGATATGGAAATGGCTTTGACTACCAAGGAGGCGGAGGAGGCAAAACGCTATCAACCCAAGGAAATAAAGAAATTGTTAAAACCAATAACTATAGATTATTGGGAGGAGGATGAGGATCAAGTCCCCTCCAAAGAAGATAGAATCCAATGGAGAAAATTCCAAAAAGAAAAAACAAAGGCCAAACGGGACCGTCGGAAAAATCTCCCCGATGACATTGAGTGATTTTTATCTTTTAAATTTCATGGGTTTTCGGCCTCAAACCTTTGGGAATTTCGCAGATTAGACGATTTGGATTAACCACGCAAGTCTCTTAACTGATTGAAAATAAATGTTTAACTTTTTTTTATGCGGGGTATAATAATAATGTATCCAAAAATTTAATTTTAGTGATTAGTAGCCACTTTATTAATAAGGGGCTGCGAGTTGCCTAAAAAAATATCGAATAAATAAAGTTTCTTAAAAGTTTTCCAATTAAAGCCTGAGTTTTTACGGCTGGTTTTCCGCGGTTTGTTTTTGAAAGGAGATACCGGTGAAAGTTTCAAAACATTTGTTTGCAGCATTGCTTGTTTTATTTCTAATTCCGATTGCCTGGGTTTTTGCGGGTCCTGAGCCGGCGAAGGTTCCAGTCAAACAAGAAACTGTAGGAAAGGCAAAAGCCAAACCCGTTGCCAAAATAATTAAAAAGCAGGCGAAGGCCGGAAAAAAGAAAAAGCAACCTCAGGGTATTGTGGTTGGAAAGAATCTTAAGGTCGGTATGAACCTTGATCAGGCGATTACCCTATTGGGCGTACCAAAGAAGATTAAAGTCAAAAGAGGTACCGAACCCAGCCTGGATAGTCTCTCTATAGAATTTGCAAAGCATGGAGTGGTGATTCATACTTTAAACGAAAAGAAAAAGATTGAAGTGATTGAATTATTGCCGACTTTTAAAGGGCAATTCGCAAATGGGATCAAAGTGGGAGATAAGGTTCCAACGCTAATTAAAAAATATGGTGTGCCGCAATCTATGAGTGCCAGCCTTGCTCGTTATCCGGATAAGGGATTGTATTTTTCCCTAAAGGAAAATGTATTGGTCTCTGTTTGGATTTTTGTAAAGAACAGCAAAATTCTAAGCCACCAACTATTCAAAACGAGTTAAATTTTTGCGACCGTCAACAATGTACTTGCCTATCTGATTAAGCCTTTGAGAATGCTACTGGTGGGCAAATTGGAAAACAGCTTCTCTGATTAAGTTTAAATTTGATTCCGGTGTTGACCCGTTATTGGTGGGCTTGTTTGCAAGGGCGAGCAATAATGAGCCGAGCAGTTCCTCTTCCGTTTGATTCTCTTCCAAAACACTTTTTGCTTTTTCCGGTTGCCCATGCTCCAGATACAAAAGGGCAAGTAACAAATTAAATTTGTGGTTTTCCTGAGGCTGATTGGGATCGATAGCTTTTTGATAAGCTTCAATCAGGTTTTGAGTATCACCTGTTTCCAGGCAAACTTTTTGTGCTCGGGTTAAACAGGCTATGTTGCGAGTTTGTTCAAATCCAGCAAACCAATTTTTAAGAGCTAATTTTTGTTTTCCCGTCTCCAGATACGCGTCTCCCAAAAACAGGTGGGCAGCTGAATTTTTATTCCATGCTTTTATCGCTTGCTTAAAGTCAGATATGGCGGGATCGCGTTTATCTATTTCCCATTGCTGTTTGCCGCGCTCATAAAAATAATGGCTTTTATTTTTTAGTTCCTCGCCCCATTCTTCTTTATGATCTCTGATTAGTGGAAGAATTTTATCCTGAGCCGTTAAAACATTCTTCCAATCCTGTTTCTTCAGATAAACATTGCGAAGGCGAAGCAAAGGTTGGGCAGCTTTCGGGTTGTCGCGATGTATTTTTTTCAGTAGATTAATTTCGTCTTCATATTGGCCGGCTTCGTCATAGGTTGTTGCCAGATCAAACAAGACAGAAATATTTTGCGGATCACGGTCCAAGGCTTTTTTCTGAAAATTTGCGGCTGAGACTTTTTTCCCCTGGGCGAAAAGAATTTTTCCTTTAAGGCCCAAGGCCGCAACGTGTTCAGAAGAGGCGAATAAAACTTTATCTATCACAGAGACGGCCTTATCCAGTCTTCCACTGAGAAAGAAATTTTCGGATTTTTTATATAAGCTTTCAACTCGTCTTTGTCTTTTTTCGCTTCTGCTTTTCTGGAGGTTTGATTTCCAACGAGACAATGTGTTTTTTAAATTAAAAGTCCAGAAAATTGCAACGCTGATTAAAACTCCTGTAAATGCGGCAGCCAGTAAAAGGATTACCGTCGGGAGTTTGAATGTCTGGTTTTGGGTTAGGTGAAATGTCGATTCATGTGGGTTCAAAAACGCAACATAAATTGAAAAAACAACGAACAGGATAGAGAAGATTATATGTTTCAATGACAATGTTAAGGCTCCCTGGTGGATTGGGCTTCCTGATCATCAAGGGAAGATTTCTTCTCAATTTCGCTCAGGCATTGTGTGCAAAATTCTGCGTAAGGCAAGATTTCCAGTCTGGCTTCAGGGATTTCTTTTTCGCATTGTTCGCAGATTCCAAATTCCTCAATTGTAATTTTTTCCAAAGCTGCTTCCACTTGTTTTAGTTTGTTCCATTCTTGTTCTTCCAGATCCCCTTGTAGTTTTCGATCGTAGGCGCGCGCAGCATCATCGCTGATGTCAGCCATTTGTTCGACTTCGATTCCTTTTCCGCTTTTTTCTACCTCGCCAACAATTTTTACGCGGATGCTTTGTAAAAGTTCTTCGAATTTTTTTAATTTATTCTTTTTCATTTTATAAAAGGAAAGGGTGTAAAAGAGTTTGTTATTCGCCTACTGCCTTGATAACTGGAACATCTCCCCATAGACGTTC
>JABJCF010000367.1 GCA_018665625.1 Nitrospina sp.
AAAACTTTTCACCACATAAGAATCTCTTGAGATAATGGCATACTCGCCATCTTCTATAATAATAGCGTTTTTCGTATAATCAATGAATGCATTAAAGTCGGACCCAACAAATTTCTGCTCATCCCCAATTCCAATCATCAATGGAGATTCTCTTCTAGCGCAAAAAATTTGATCTGGGTGATAACTTGAAATCAATACTACTGCAAAAGTCCCTTCCAAAATATTTAGAGTACTCAAAAATGCTGTCTCAACATTTTTATGTTTTTTATAATATTTTTCCAATAAATGAGGAATTACCTCCGTATCTGTTTCAGAATAAAATTTATGACCTTCACCTATTAAGTCTTCTCGAAGCAAGCGATAGTTGGAGATTATCCCATTATGAACTACAGCGAATGATTCGTCACACGACATCAATGGATGTGAATTTTCACGCGTCACACTACCATGTGTGGCCCAGCGAGTATGAGCAATTCCTATTGTACTTTTTGTAGAAAGAATATCATTTTTACGAAAAAACTCATCCACTCCTCCAGTATTTTTTCGTACGACAAGATTGTTTTTTTTTATCAAAGCAATACCACAAGAATCATAACCTCGATACTCCAGGTTACGAATTCCCTGAAACAGGGCTTCAGAAATATTGTTTAGTCCAACAACACCACTAATCCCGCACATAGTTGACCTTGAAATTATGTTTATTTTTTAACCGAATAACAGGCAGAGAGAGTTTTCCCTGGAGAAATTACCGTTCCGGGTTGGATGGTGTTTCCCGCTCCAATAATTACATTGTCACCAATAAAAGCACCTAATTTTTTCAAACCTGACGGAAGAACAGCTTTCCCATTTTTTATCTGTACTTTTTCCCAACCTAAGTTCCTATTCACAGTCATACAACCTGCACCTATATCAACATTTTCTCCAATCACGCTATCTCCCACAAAGGATAATCTTCCGATACCAGAATTATCAAGCACCACGCAATTTTTCAACTCCACACCGTAGCCTATTGAACAGTTATTCCCAAGTGACGTATAACTCCGAATCAAAGAATTATTTCCAATATAGCTTCCTTTTCCTATTGAGCATGGCCCTTCCAATACAGCGCCAGCCTTTATAACAACGCCTTCTTCGATATTAACCACACCTTGCATCGTAACATTGGATTCCATAATCGCCGATTTTGCGATTGAAGACTCGCTCCATGAATCGAGAATAATTCGATTCGCCTTTAAAATCTCCCAAGGATAAACAATATCTAGCCACTCGTTTTCCCACATGGAAGCCATTAATTCACCTTCTTTTACAAGTGCCTTCAGAGCTTTCTCCATAGACCGCTTATTTTTTTCCAACAAACCAAAAAAAGATTCAGGCAATACAAAAATACCTGATAATACATAGTTACCAAAATTATTTCCTTTTGGCTTTTCCACTATTTTATTAATTTTCATCTGGGCATTCAAAAAAACGTTTCCAAAGCTCTCATTAGAAGGTGGCAAACAAATTGATGCGACAGGACATTTAAAAGAATGAAACGACTGTTGAGTCTTGCTGTAAATATTTTCGTCGGTTAAAGTATCTCCATAAATTAGAAGAAAGTATTCACCTGGTGAAATTTTTTCCTTCACTGTTAGGACCGCATCACCAATACCACCATTATTTTTCTGTTCTAAACAATGGATATTCATCCCAGAGTCTGATTTTTCGGCAATAAAATCTTGAATCATTTTCTTATGATGTCCCACTATTATATAGACATCATTGATTCCAGCTTTTTTTAGCTGAAATAAGCTATTATCTAGCAGCGCTTTCCCAGCGACCGAAATCATTGGAATAGGTCGAGTATTTGAAAAAGGATTGAGTTTAGAGCCTTTACCGGCGGCGAGAATTACAGCTTTCATTCAGACTTCTTCCTTAAAAAGAGTAACGTTTTCGCGGTACAGAGTACGAGGTATTTTCTAAGAGGAGCCAATTTGTTCCGTTATTATTTTTTCTGCCAGATGCAAATCTTCTTGCGTATTAATTCCTAAAAGCTGAACAGCATCCTTGGTTTGCAAAGCCTCAACTAGGAAAGAATTCTTAACCATATATTCTATTGTATCGGTCAAGTAATATTCTTTTTGAGTATTGTCACTTTCGATAGAGCCTAAAGCCTTGCAAAA
>JABJCF010000368.1 GCA_018665625.1 Nitrospina sp.
AAGAAAACAGTAACGCGAAAATATTAGTCTATCTGGGAGGGTCGAGTAGTTTGGAATCCATTTCTACGGATGAGAATATGGAACTCAAGCTCAAAAACAAAACGGGTAAAAACATCAGTTTTTTCAGCATAACCTCTAGCTATATGACTTACGCTGAAGCAACCATGATCTTATCCGAGTTAGGTCCTATAAATGCAACCTACCTCATTAGCATCGCTCCAAACTACCTGTCCAAACCAACTTGGGCGCAAATTTTACACGATGAACGTACCTACTTGAGATACTTTTACCTCCCAGTTCCAAGCAGAGTTCGCGAAATACTTGCCAAATATGGGTTAGACCTGGGGTTATTCTATACTTTCAGAACATTCCGAAGCACCTATGCCTTGGCTCATCAGTTTAAGCACAAAATATCAAGCAAAATTTTTCACACAGAATATGATCGCCATGCGGCACCAGAAAAGTTAGCGCACGAAAATAATAATAATTTGACTTCTAGATGGTCCGCCTTAGTTAAGCTACATGGCAATATGAATATCCAGCTTTTAAAACTTGTCATTGATACTGCACAAACTTCTAAAAACCCGATGATATTAATTAGAATGCCAAATGCCCCTCCTTTAAAAGATTCAACTCGGGTTTTCGAAGAAACACTGGATAAATACCTCTTGCCAATTTTGAAAAAAGAAGATGTAGAGTATCTGGATCTTAGAGAAAAAGCCCAATGGGAGGTAAACGATTTTAGAGATACCGTTCACTTAATAAGCTCAGGCAGAAAAAAATTTGAAGATACGCTTTCGTCTGAATTAAAAAGGTATTTTGATTATAGCGGTGAGAATAAATGATATTTTTCTCAGAGGAATATATTGTCGGAATGGTCATGGGGTCAGTCATATTTTGGGCAGTAGTCCCCAGCCAACTGCGCATTCCCTTTATTGCATTGACCAGCACTCTATCCGTTGGGCTAATCCAACCTGTCTTCACTGGGATATTAATTGTATTAATAGCATTTGTTTACTTTGGGACTGTACAAATTCAGAAAGGGGGAAAGCTTGCATGGGTTTTCTCAATTATCCTCGTCATTGCCGCAACGCTACTTCTAGGAAAATATATGTTGGTGTACTTCGCACCCATAGCCAGTGCTGGTGGCTTTGAACAAAACTATATTATTCCGCTGGGAATTTCTTACCTCACTATTAAAATGATAGATTTCGTTATCAGCGTAAAACAGGGATCTATCAAACAAATCAATTTTACAAGCTTTTTAGCTTACATCACGTTTCTACCTACATTTTCCGCCGGTCCAATTGAAAGATATGCAAAGTTCACTGAGGATGCCAAGCAAGCATTTATTGTCAAACGCTATTTCACCGGATTCCAGAGAATCATCATTGGCTTTTTCAAAAAGGTAGTTCTCGTTGATGGCATTCTCGATAGTTTACTATTAGGAAAAGTCAAACCATACATAGTGGCTCATGCGGTGTGGAAAGATGTGCCACCCGAAGCAGCATTTGCTTTCATATTCCTGTCTCTTCTTTATGCTTACTTAGACCTATCCGCCTATGCTGATATTGCCATAGGACTTGGGCAGTTGTATGGATTTCAAACCTGCGAAAATATGGATTACCCATTGTCCAGCCAAAACATCAGTGAATTCTGGAAACGTTGGCATATATCCTTATCCATGTGGTGCAGGAATAATGTGTACTTTCCTATCTTGGGTCTAACAAGAAGCAATACGATGGGTATTTATGCCGCATTTGTAATTATGGGATTGTGGCATTTTGTTTCAATAAAATTTATTATATGGGGATTGTGGCAGGCTACGGGCATTGTGATCTACTCGTGGTGGACAAAGAACATTAAAAAACGTCTAGCTAAAACCTTGTCGGTCCCACCCCTAGCAGGAAAGATGATGGGAATCTCATTAACAGTTACGTTTGCCGCCTTCGGCTATTCGTTTATGATGGCCGACTCGCTCGACCAAGCTTTCCAGATTCTTCGTGGTGCTTTATTTTTAAATCGACCTTTATTTGACATGGTATTATAAATAATGAAAAAGCTTGTTTCAGAATGTCTTTGGGCATTGACAATTGCAATACTTTTATACATTACTCTTTTTACATATTTTGTTCTCGCTGTAACCCCAAAGGAGTTTCGTTATGTGTGGTTTTAATTTCTCTTTAAATCAAGTTTAAACTTGAAAATTATCTTTCACACTCAACCTGTTTTAATTTTGGTGCAAAACTAATGAAGAACATAAAAAGTAAAGTAGCAGAATATCTTCAATCAGATCTTATCGATGAGGAATGTGAAATTAAAGATGACACATCGCTTTTTCAGGAAGGCCTTTGTGATTCCCTCAATCTCATCACATTAGTAAATTTTTTAGAAAAAGAATTCGAGGTGAAAATTGGGCCTTTAGACATCAACATTGAAAGCCTGGATACCTTGAATGCAATAGAGGCGTTCATCAATAAAAAACTAGCTCAATAACTGGTTTTAGCGAACTCTGTGAAATTCCATTTCTGAGAACCATCAAAATCCTATAGCAATTGAAATCTCTCAGCAAACACCCTGCCCATCAACCAGAAATTGTTTGCACCCCTCACTCTAGATCCGAACAACAATCTATATGCTCAATTTAAAAGTACCTCTCTTCCAATGGTTTCAATATAAATCTTTCCGGCGGTTTTTATGGATGATTGCTTGGACCCTACTAATTTTTATTGCTCTGGAGTTTGTGGTTTTCAAAAGTCTTTTGTGGAGCGTACCCAATCTGGAAAAATATCTATTACTGCGTAATAACGATGACTGGGTTCATAATGCATTCACTATCCAGAAAATCAAACGCTACGCCAGGGAAAATCCTGATGAAAAATTACTGATCTATCTAGGTGGGTCAGGCAGCCTGGAATCCATTTCCTCTGACGAAAATATGGAAACCAAGCTTTCAAATGTGCTTGAAAAAAACATAAGTTTTTTCAGTATCACATCGAGCTATATGACTTTTGCTGAAACAACCATGATCATATCCGAATTGGGGTCGATCAATGCCATTTACCTAATCAGTGTTGCGCCCTATTATCTTATGAAGCAACCGCAAATTCAGATTGCCCATGATGAACGTACTTATTTAAGATATTTTTTCCTTCCTGTACCAGCAAAGGTTCGAAATTTACTAACCGAATACGAATTAAATTTTGGCCCCTTCTATATCTTTAGAACGTTCAGGAGCATATTCGCAATAACTCACCAAATAAAATACAACATCAACAATAAGGTTTTACACGCAGAGTATGACCGCCACGCAGCTCCCAACAAGGTTCCGGTGAATGATTCCCGAGAGGAAAGAAGAAAAATTGACAGAGTTCTATGGCAAATGGATCTTTTTGCTGATATGAACTTCAAACTTTTAGAGCTGACAATTGATACAGCCAAAAACCATCGTGCTTCCACAATTCTGCTAAGAATGCCTCTCGCTCCAGTTAAGTATGAAAAAATCCGACAAGCAGAAGAGGGTTTGGATGAATATCTAGTACCACTATTAAAAGCAGGAGCTATTGACTATATAGATTTACGAGACAAAGCCCCATGGAAGAAAGAAGATTTTATGGATTATGAACATATGAGAAGTATTGGAAGAAAAAAGTTTGAAAATGCTCTGTCAGATGAGCTAAAGCACTATTTTGAAAGTAACGACGGTGGTAAAAGGTGATTTTATTCTCGTGGGAATATATCACTGGAATGATCATAGGTTCGATTATCTTTTGGATGTTTGTTCCAGCCCACCTTCGCGCCCATTTTATTACGTTGGCAAGCATGCTTTCTATAGGCTTATTTCAACCTATATTTACTAGCATATTAATTGTTCTTATTATTTTTGTATATCTTGGTGCGATTCGGATCCAAAGAGGAGATAAGTTTGCATGGGTAGGGATGTTGATCCTTGCAATCATCTCTATACTGATTCTCGCCAAATATTTATTTGTTTATTTTGAACCTTTGGCGGGTGCTGTTGGTTTCGAGAAAAATTATATTGTTCCCCTGGGTATTTCATACCTCACATTAAGACTGATTGATTTCATCATCAGCGTTAAAAGAGGAGTGGTTAAAGAAATCTCGATTTCAAACCTTTTTGCCTACATCATGTTCCTGCCCACATTTCCAGGAGGTCCCATTGAGAGATACACCAAGTTTATTGATGACCTCAAACTATCGTTTAACCCCGAACGGTATTTCGGTGGGTTTCTTAGAATTGCTATAGGATTTTTCAAAAAAATCGTTCTTGTAGATGCCATTCTCTACAGTTTGCTTTACACCAAAATTTGGCCTTATGTAAAAGCTCATACCGTTTGGAAAGATGTACCTCCAGAAGCTGCCTTTGCCTTCATATTGTTCACCATGTTATACGCATACATAGATCTCTCTTCCTATGCGGATATTGCCATTGGACTTGGTCAGTTGTTCGGACTTCAAACTTGCGAAGATATGAACTACCCGATGTTCAGCCAAAATATCAGTGAATTCTGGAAACGCTGGCATATGTCATTATGCATGTGGTGCAGAAACAATGTCTATTTTCCGGCCCTCGGGTTAACGCGAAGTAACTTAATCAGCCTATACATTGCATTTATGATCATGGGGGTATGGCATTACTTTGCAGTGAAATGGGTTTTATGGGGATTATGGCAAGCTACCGGAATTGTGATCTATTCTATTTGGGCAAAATATTTAAAAAAACATATTTCACCTTACTTTCCTATTCCATCTTCAATTGGGCATGCGCTTGGAGCAACCCTGACCGTAATTTATGTTTCCTTTGCCTATTCCGTTATGATGACCGACTCACTCGAACAAGCGCACCAAATTTTACGTGGTGCGCTCTTTTTAAACCGACCGTTATTTGATATGGTTTTATAAATGATTAAAAAACATCTCGCAGATTGTTTATGGGGATTTGTGGTCGCATTTTCGATTTACATTTCCCTTTTCACACATTTTATATTGGAAGTTAAACCTCAGGCATTCCGCTATGTTTGGTTTTAGCTTCTGCATGAAAAAAAAACACTCTCCACGATCTGAGGTTGTCATTCCTCTAGTATACTCTTTCAATAAAAGTGGTAACGCATGCAATTAAATTTAAAAAATCATGAAGCCTAATTCTTTTTTAACAGATATTGCCACAGACAATCGCTCCCTAATGATTCACAAGGAAGGGATTTTCACCTATTCGCAATTTGCAAAGGATGTTGCATCTTTTTCCAACGGACTTTCCGACCAAGCCTCATCAAATACCGTGGCAGTTATCAACACTGGCGATCATTATGAAATGCTGGTAGCTATTATTGCGGCATGGAAACTTGAAATCCCTGTCATGCCGATGCCTGAATCCTCTAATGAGGAGTTGCTGGAAGCCGTCCAAAAAGCCATCGGGAATAAAATTGAGATTGCTCATACTGTCACAATTTCGCCAAATAAACCTGAACCCGATTTTTATTTACTCGATGCAAAACATTTCATGACAAAAGCAGAGCAAGATGTCTGCTTGTTTATGCTGACCTCTGGCTCCACAGGTCAACCCAAAGTGGTTCCCATTGTTTGGCAAGCCTTGCATAAAAATATAACTGAAACTGCCAAAGTCATAGGCATAAATGAAAATGACCGAATATTTATGAATTTGCCCACCCATACTATGAGCGCAATACACCATTTGCTGACCCTGCTTTCAGTGGGAGGAAGCTATTCTGTGATGCGTGGGTTTACTTATGGCAAAGGAATACTGGAAAACTTACGCGAGACTAGCTGCACTGGTTTAGTAGGTGTTCCTGCAACTTTTATTCGAATGCTACCTGTTCTCGCAGAAATATCAGAATTAAAAAATTTTCGTTTTTTTTTCAACTCCGGCGAGCATCTACCTACTCCAATAATAAATAGCATAAGAGAAGGTGCGCCAAAGGTTTCGATTTTTTGCGTATATGGATTGACTGAAGTTGCAGGTCGGCTATGCATATTACCAGAAGGCCAATTGGATAATAAGTCTGGCTCCGTAGGCCACCCTATTCCTGGAATGGATATCATCATTAAAGATGATGAAGGCCATCAAGTTCAGCCAAATATTAAAGGAGAGGTTTGGGTAAAGGGGCCTTGTCTTTTTTCAGGCTATCTCGGTTCTACTGGTTCCTCACTAGAAGAATTTGCCACTGGGGATATTGGTCATTTGGACGATGAGGGTTATTTATTTTTAGAAGGAAGAAAAGATGACATTTTCAAGGTAGGGGGAGAAAAAGTAAGTGTCATTAAAATTGAAGAAGCTCTATACGGCGATGAAACTTTAAAAGATTTTATGGTGAAACCTCATTATGACGAACTCATCGGTAACGTACCCTGTCTGCATTTTGTGCCTAAGCCGGGAACTAAAGTAAAAACCCGAAACATCGTTAAACGTTTAAGATCTTTACTGCCGGATAACCACATCCCAAAAATTTTTATAGAAGTGGACGCTATTTCAAGAACTTCTATTGGAAAAAAAATAAGACGGTAATTTAAGAACCAAGCAAACACACAAATAATCTAATAAATTCCCTTTAAAGGCTATAATAATAAACCGAATCGACCATGTAGTGGTATCTAGCTAAAGATTGGAGTTACCGATGGATATGCTTGTAATCGAACAGGTATGGGCAATTGTCTTATTTTTGTTGGGAGCTTTTATCCTAAATACCTGCAGCAGCCTGGAAAGAAAAGATCAGGAGTTCCTTAAAGACGCACGCAACCGTTATGGCAAGCGCAAGTCAGATATGGTCAAACCCAAAACCCTTCGCGGCACTTTGATGACTTTGATAGGCACAGGTCTTTGTCTCGGTGGCATGATTCTTTTTATGATGCACGTCTGAGTCCAACTGCCTCAGGTAATAGGTCGGGGCTTGATGGGGCGAACAGAATTTTCCTAGCTTCTAAATACAGTAAAATTGCTTCCCCTTGATAAAGACACTTTTACATTGAGTGCTTAGACATCAACTCTTCACAATAGATTTAATGGCATGGCCGATTTTTTGCCAGTTATCTTTCCCAGATAATAGAACAGCAATCGGCTCTTTTTCATAGACGATGGGATATTGCCTGAGAGTTATCAGCAATCCTTCTTCTGGGGCGGTGAGTTCTTCCAACCTCTTACCACTATAAATATCGCGGACCTCTCCAATTTTTTGTCCCTTTTTTAAATGGCTACCGACTTTCACTTCCTTAAGAAACATTCCCGCTGTTGAAGTTCGCAGGGATATTTCTTCATCGGGTTGATAGATTCTGGTTTTAGTTTTGCTTTCATTTTTCTTACCACGGTTGTCTTTAAGAATTCCTTCTGCTTTCATAAAATTCAGAATTCCCTGAAATAGGGTTTCGCATTGCTGTGGATTAATTGTTCTGGGAGATCCCGCAGATATCATAACCGAAGAGGTATCCTGCATCTGCCATTGATAAAACAAGTTCACCTTTTGAATAGACGTTTCTTTCTGCCTGCGCACGGCCTCTATTTTTAAATCCCTACACATTGTTTTAATCCTGCCATCCTGTTTCTGTATTTGGATATGAGGAGCGTCTTCATAGTGTGGAGCCGCGGAGGCTAGGATAATGCCCCAGAAAGAATCTTTCGTGTGCTCGTAAAGAGTGGAAGCAATCGCCTCAGCGGTTTCGCCTTCAGGGTTCCCGGGGAATGCAAGGTCCATATCCATTCCATCCAAGGGCCATAATCTTGAACCCGATTGAACCGCGTTGACATTGACTACCGGGAAGGTTTGTACCTGCCCGGTCAGAGTGTAGTGAGGGTCAATACCTTCCACAACACTATCGAGAAACTGTGTGAGGTGCGAGTTTAGAAACAATCCATTCAAATGATCTCCCTGCAACCCGCTGACGATTGATAGAGGCTCGCCAGATTTACCCCATGTGTTTTTATAGAGCTGGAGATTGCCACCGAAAGGATTTGGAAGTGTGAGTATTTTTTCTTTCATTTTTCTCGCAATACTTCGGCAATACGTGCCAGGGGCGAACCTTTATGGACCAACGGGTGTTCGCGAATCGTGAATAACAAACCAGAACAAGGGGAAACGATTTCTTTTAGAATACTCCCATCAACCGGGTCAATGAGCTTTCCAAGCATTTCCCCTTTTTCAAGGATTACTCCTGCCTCTACCTGTTTAATAAATAAACCCGAATGAAGAGCTTGTACCATCACCACCTGATCCGGCTGAACTTGCTTGGCTTCTTTGACGGGTTCGGGAGTGATGTCGATTACTCCTGTTTCATTAAGAAGATTGACCATTCCCTTAAATATCTGGTCCCCGCTGTCTGGATGAATGCGAAGACAAATACCTGTCTCAATAACTAGTGTGGGAATCTTTGATCTGTTCAGGTTATAACCTAAGGTTGACGAAAATATTTCTGCGTTAGGGTGAACCCATATCAAGTCCACATTGCATTTTTCCGCCAAAGGCAGCAGCTTTTTTTCAAAATCTTTTATGATCCGTATCTGCGGTATCTCCATCAGTTGGAGATTGCTGGAATGAAAATCAACCACAATATCTGAAGAAGATTTCAAGTCTTGCAATAAGGTTTTTGAGGTTTCTACAGCAAGGGAATCTGTTTGGTTTGAACCAAAGGTACGATTGATATCCAGAGAGAAGAAAGGCCAGAGTCGGGTTGCATTTTCCAGGGCCTGCGGGTTTACCGCCGGGTAAATATTTATTTCTCCTCGAATGGCTTCAGGATCCTTGGTTTCGAGTTCTTTAAGATACCGCAAAAGTTTATGGCAAATATAAAGACCTTCCATTTCATCGCCATGAAGTCCGGCTACAAATGAGACCCGAAGCTTGTCTGAACGCCCATGAAAATTATGTTTTAAGATTTCAACAGGAGGGCCTAGCGGACTCTTAATGGAAAAGATACATTTTGTTTGCACGAGATTATTGAACGCGGCCTTTTTTTATTTCGATTTGCATGGCATCGATTTTTCTTTTTAAAGTATTCCGGTTGATTCCAAGGGCCTTGGCGGCAGCGACTTGTTTTCCAGAATAGGTTCCAAGAATGATTTCAAAAAGATTCTTTTCTACCTTTTGAATGAGCGTGTCATACAATATTCCCTCTTTCTCCAAATTCTGTCCCTGTAGGAAATCGCGAATGAGCTGATTCAACCTATCATCCCATTGGCTTGATGATTCCCCTTCCTCCTGAAGGTGCGCCGGAAGATGCTCTGGCAAGATAGGACCAGAAAGTGCGAGCATTACCGCACGCTTGATAACATTTTCCAGTTCCCGAATATTACCCTGCCAGTGATAACCGCTCAAAATACGTTCTACATCTGGGGAAAGGTATACCGTTCCACGAGCCAATGTCTTTGAATAACGACTGAGAAAGTGGCTGGCTAATAGAGGGACATCTTCCAGTCTTTCTCTTAACGGAGGCATATCGATATGAATAACATTGAGGCGATGGTACAAATCTTCACGGAATTTTTTCTGATCGATCAATTCGAGTAAGTTTTGGTTAGTTGCCGAGAGGATACGCACGTTTGCGCGCAGAGGCTCTTTTCCCCCCACTCTATAATATTCATTGTTTTGCAAAACACGTAATATCTTTGCCTGCAATGGCAGCTCCATGTCTCCAATTTCGTCAAGAAACAAAGTTCCACCATCAGCTTGTTGAAACTTTCCTATTTTTGTTTCTACTGCACCGGTAAATGCCCCCCGCTCATGACCAAACAATTCTGACTCCAGAAGTTCTCTTGCAATAGCGGCACAGTTGATACAGATAAAAGGCTTGTCTTTTCTTTGCGAATAGTGGTGCAAGGTGCTGGCGATCATTTCCTTGCCGGTTCCGCTTTCGCCTGTAATAAGAATGGATAAATCCGAACCTGCTGATTTTCCGATGGTCTTGAAAATTTCCTGCATTTGTTTGCTTTTGCCGATAATTGCATTCTTCTCATTTTCGGTTGAGGTAGATAGACTTTGCGAGGACTCAGGTTCTTTAGGGGCAGAGAAGGATTGCGCAGTTTTTGCTTTTTCTATCAGTTTATAAACATCATCAAAGTCGAAAGGTTTGGCAAGGTAGTCGTAAGCCCCCAGTCGCATTGCTTCAATCGTATTGTTCATGGAATCCTGAGCGGTCATCAATACTATTTTCAATTCAGGACGAAATTGCCGGGACTGTTCCATTAATTCGAGACCGCTGATGCCTTCCATAAAAATATCTGAGAACATCATGAGGTATTCATTTTTCTGGAGCAGGTCCAGGGCTTTTTCCCCACTGGTCGCCGTATCTACGAGGTAATTGTTTTTCCCCAGACCTTTTTTCAAAATCCAGAGAATACTTTCTTCGTCATCGACAATAAGAATTTTATGTTGATCGGAGCTCATATATTTATCTTATCACCTCTGACGAATAGGCAAAAACACTTGTACCGTGGTGCCCAATCCTTTTTCAGAAGTGACCTTAATTTTTCCGTGGTGGTCTTCTACAATTTTCAAAGAGATTGGCAAACCCAACCCGCTGCCCTTACTTTTGGTCGTGTAGAAAGGCGTAAATAGTTTTTTCTGCGTCTCTTCATCCATTCCTTCTCCAGAGTCAATGATTTCCACAGCTATATTTTGGCGAGGCACACTGGCTATAGGTGTTTTCACAGCAAAGCCTGAGCTGACGCGTGTAACAATTTGCACAATGCCGCCTTTTCTCGAAGCCTCAATTGCATTTTTTATAAGGTTTAAGAATACCTGCTTTAGCTGGTCTTCATCGGCTTCGATAAGCGGTAGGCTGGGATCATAAATTTGCTGGAACCGTCCATTTTTACGGGCCAGAGTTTCTTTCTCCAACATCAATATTTCTTCAAGGACTTTATGAATATTAGTTTTTTGTAATTTAAGGTCAATGGGTTTTGCAAGATCCATCATTCGCTTGACCAGTAAATTTATCCGATCCACCTCGTTTATAACCACATCGATGTATTCTCGGTGCGCATTCTTTTCTATGTCATGGCGTAATAATTGTGCAGAGCCGCGGATCCCTCCCAACGGGTTTCTAATTTCATGGGCAAGGCCCATTGCCAGGGCTCCCAGGTTTGTCAGGTGGTCTGCGGGCCGTTGCTGTTCTTCTAACTCCCGAATCAGGCTCATATTTTTAATAAGGATTATGACGCCTTGAATAGAATCATCAGACTCAAGATAGGGGGATAAGGTCAGGTTGGCGGGGAAATGGATAGAAGCTGTTTTTCGCGCCCCGTTTGCCTCTACATCATGGTAGCAAGCCCCGGTGACAAGTACTTTACGAACTTTGTCGAGGAGTTGTGACTGTCGTGGAAAAAGTTCATCAAGAGGCCGGTTGACGATGGAATCTCTGGATTTGTGGAACAAATCTTCGACAGCTAGGTTGCTATGTAAAATGGAAAGCGAGGGGGAGACTAGAATTAATCCATCTATGAGAGAGAAAAAAATATTTTGGTGTATGCGGTCAGGTTCTTTCATAGGGCTGGGTTATTTTGAACCCTTGGCCTTTTTAGACTTTCCACTTGAGTAAGGACTTTTTGGAGTTGTTTTTTTAGCCGGCGCGGGCGCGGGTGCCTTTTCTTTTTTTTCTGCTGCCGGAGCTTTCGTGTCCGCCGCTGGCGCGGGAGAACCATCGCCACTACCTGATTGTTTGCTTTCTTGTTCCCATCCTTTTTTGCGAGCTTCTGATGGATAGTCAGAGGCATACCACCCAGAACCCTTGAGGATGAACCCTGATGCAGAAACCACCCGGCGCACCTTGCCATTATCTTTACCATCGCAACCCAGGCCTTTGCAGGTTTTCAAAGGTTTCGCGGAGATAGCCTGCATAGCCTCAAAGGTGACTCCACATTTATCACATTCATATTCGTAAATTGGCATAAATCATACTCTCCAGAATTTTATTGGGTCGAAACATTCTAAGGATTATAAGAATAAATAAGATTTATAATCCCTATTGGCAAACAGCTTTTATTTTATAGCAAAACCCGTTTTATACCGGGGTGAGCCATTTGCTAAATTTCGGATTACTGCCACGAGCAATCTCGAAAAAGGTCTGTTGGATTTTATCTGTAATGGGTCCCTTTTTTCCTGAGCCAATGGTTCGGCCATCGACTTCGCGAACAGGCGTTATCTCTGCAGCCGTTCCGCTAAGAAAAATTTCTTCTGCAATATAAAGCTCATCACGGGTAATGTTTCTTTCAATTAACTCTATGCCGAGTTCCTTACAGATTTCAATGACGGCGTCACGCGTGATTCCATCCAGGTTCGAACAGGAAAGGGCCGGCGTATGCAACTTACCCTTTGAATAAATAAAAATATTCTCGCCAGAACCTTCAGATACGAACCCATTTGGGTCGAGCATAATGCCTTCATCGTATCCATCGCGATGCGCTTCTGCCTTGGCTAAAATGGAATTTATATAGTTTCCACATGCCTTTGCCTTGGTCATCGTGATGTTTATGTGATGTCGGGTGATGGAAGAAATTCGTACACGAATTCCTTTATTCAGACCATCTTCCCCAAGATAGGTTCCCCAAGGCCATGCAGCAATAGCACAACGAACATCAACACCTACCGGGTTAAGACCCATCTTATTATCCCCAAGAAAAACAATGGGGCGGATATAGCATTCCTCCAGTTTGTTTTCGCGGACAACCTGAACGATGGCGTCATAAATTTCTTTATTTGAAAAAGGCACTTCGATTCCCAGAATGACGGCAGACTGAAACAAACGGTCGACATGCTCCTGAAGCCGAAATATTGCAGAACCATTTTCTTGGGAGTTGTAGCAGCGAATTCCTTCAAAAACTCCCATGCCATAATGAAGAGTATGGGTCAGGACATGAACATTGGCTTCATGCCAGGGAACCAGCTTCCCATCCATCCAGATTTTTTCTGATTTTTCCAAAAGAGCCTCTTTTTTTCGAGATATAAGATATATTTTCTAAAAATAGTGTAAAGTTAGATATTATTGGCCCTTACGCTGAAAATCAAGGCAAATAAATGCGTTGACATGGTATTATAGGTCTGATATTTTCCACATCTTGCTTTTGCTATTCAAGAAGGGGCCGCTAGCTCAGTTGG
>JABJCF010000369.1 GCA_018665625.1 Nitrospina sp.
TCTCAGATAAATGAATTAGAAAAAGAAAACCCTCCTGTTCCAGATATTTCTGTTTCTGAAGAATTACAGGCAAAGATAAAGGAAAAAGAATCAGATTCGATGGATCAACTGCCAGATGTCGAAAACCAAGTTGATAGTTCAGTTTCTAAAGAGGATGTAAATTCAATAGCTTTAGAGAAGTCCATGAAGTTGACTATCAAGGTTAAAAATAACTCATGGTTCAATATGACCATTGATAATTTTCGAGAAGAAGATTTCATTCTTCCCGCGGGTGAGGAAAAAAGTTATTTTGGAAATGAAGTTTTTCGATTAACAATCGGTAATAAGGATGGTACGGAAGTATTTTTAAATGGAAAGAAATTAGATGTTCCTGAAAGTAAGGAAAACGTCGTAAAAGATTTTATTATTAACCCTAAATTAATCGAGTGAGCCGTGGCAAAAATAGACGCATTTTTTAAACTGATGAACGATCAAGGTGCTTCTGACTTGCATCTCGTTGCAGGGTCTCAACCTATTTTACGTGTTCATGGAGATATGGAGAGGGTTAAATATAAGCCTCTTGAAAATGATGAATTAAAGGCAATGCTTTACGAGATCGCCCCGGAAAATAAAATAAAAGTTTTTGAAGAAACCGGGGATGTTGACTTCGCATATGAAATTCCTGGATTAGCCCGATACCGTGCAAATTATTTTCAGCAAAAATGGGGAGTCGGAGCCGTCTTCAGAGAAATTCCCAGCACAATTTTAACTTCGGAACAATTGGGCTTGCCCAAAGTTATTACCAGTTTGTCCATGCTCCATAAAGGAATGGTTTTGGTCACAGGACCAACGGGTAGCGGAAAATCAACAACTCTTGCGGCCATGATGGATTATGTAAACAGAAATAAGAAAAGCCATATCATCACTGTAGAAGATCCGGTAGAGTTTGTTCACCAAAGTCAAAGTTGTATTGTGAATCATCGTGAGGTGGGTGTTCATACCCATGGTTTTAAATCGGCCTTGCGTGGCGCACTTCGTGAAGACCCCGACATTATTCTGGTGGGAGAAATGCGAGACTTGGAAACAATAGAACTTGCATTGGAAGCTGCTTCAACGGGTCATCTGGTTTTTGGAACATTACATACGCAAAGTGCTGCGAAAACCGTTGACCGGATTATCGATGTTTTTCCGGCGCATCAGCAGGCGCAGATTAGAACAACGCTATCCGAATCTCTCAAAGGTGTCATTGCGCAAAACTTATTTAAGCGGATTGATAAAAAAGGCAGGATGGCAGTTTTAGAAGTTTTGGTCGTCACCCCTGCGGTTTCTAACCTGATCCGCGAAGGAAAAACTTTCCAGATTCCTTCTGCAATTCAAACCGGAAAAAAATTCGGCATGCAGTCCCTGGATGATGCAATTTTAGAAGCGCTGGAAGCCAAAAAAGTTAGCGCCGAAGATGCCTATGACAAAGCAATTGTCAAAGAACGTTTTATTCCATTTTTGAAAAAACCTCCAGAATTTATTTGAGCGCACTATGAGAAAAGCAGAAATAGATCATATCTTGACCACCATGCTGGAAGCGTTAGGAAATATATCCGACCTTAATATTACTGTAGGAAAAGCATTCAAGGTGGAATCATCCGGCCAGTTGACGGCGGTTCCTATTGTTCCTCCTATAGAGAAGCTGACTCCATTTCAGGCAGAAATTTTTGCTTTAAACCTGATAAATTCTGACCGGCGATTGACGGAGATTTTAATCAAGCAAGGGTCATGCGACTGTTCCTATTTTCTTGTGGGCAAAGCCCGGTTTCGGGTCAATATATTCTCCCAACGCGGATTTTATACAACGGTATTAAGAAAACTGGAAACTCGAATCCCTTCGATAGAAGATCTAAAACTTCCTGGACAATTTGCCAAGGCTGCTGAAGAAAAAAATGGATTGATCCTTGTTACGGGAGCAACAGGCAGTGGTAAATCGACCACTCTTGCTGCGTTGCTCAATAAGATGAACGAAGAAAAATCCATGCATATTATTACTCTTGAAGATCCGGTCGAGTTTGTCCACCCTCACAAGAAGGCAACATTTAATCAAAGGGAACTGGGAAACGACTACGACGCGTTTTCAAGTGGCCTGCGTGCTGCTTTGCGCCAAGCTCCTAAAGTGATTCTGGTAGGTGAAATGCGTGACCGGGAAACAGTCGAAATAGGAATGAGCGCGGCTGAAACAGGGCATCTTGTTTTGAGCACATTGCACACCGTCGATGCCGGGCAAACAATTAACCGCATTGTGGGTATGTTCTCGCAGGAAGAAGAACAGCAAATAAGGATTCGACTTGCTGATACGGTTCGCTGGATAATTTGTCAGCGGCTATTGCCGAAGGTTGGGGGTGGCCGGGTAGCCCTGTTAGAAATTATGACGAGTAACCTGCGGGTGAAAGATACAATCATTAACGGAGAGACGGAAGACAAGACCTACTACGATATTATTACCAACGGCGATGCTTACGGAATGTGGACTTTCGATCAACATATTCTAAGGTTGCTAAAAGAAGGACTCATTACGGAAGAAACTGCCTTGGCTTATGCCTCAAGAAAAGCAATTGTGGGTCGAGGCATTGATACGATTAAAGCTGAAAAGGGTGAAAAAACCACGGATATTGATGGGCTTGCGATGGACAATGAATACGACGCAGAAACAAAATAAAGAGATAAGAAAGGAAATTTGAAAATGCAGGTTACCTGTAGCGCTTGTCAGCGAAGCATGAACATTCCAGATGAAAAACTGCCAAAAGATCAGGCCTTTTCAATTACCTGTCCGGGATGTAAAACAAAAAATAAAGTGGATCAGCATTTAAAACCAAAAGAAAGTGAGCCGACTCCCCCTCCTCCTGCTGCACAGAAAAAAGAGGAAACGGTCGATACCACTAGTATGGTGGTCAGCCAGGAAGAGTTTGAAGACGATGACGATTTGGTTATCTATGATGAAAACGATCAGCTGGCCCTGGTTTTAGACGATAATAATAAAGACGTATGGACCAAAGCTCTCGAGGAAAAAGAATTTAAAATTCAATACGCCAAATCCCCTGAACATGCGATGCATAAAATGAAATTTACCCAATATCATTTTGTTGCTCTGCATGAAAATTTTGGGAACTTGAAGCTCGAAGAAAATCCTTTTTACCAGACCTTGATTGAAATGCCGATGGAAACACGAAGAAAAATATTTTTTGCTTTGATTGGCGCGAATTTTAAATCGCTTAATAATATGCAGGCCTTTCAAAATAGTGCAAATGTTGTCATCAACCAAAAAGACATTGCAAAATTATCAGATATTTTAAAAAAATCTATTTCCGAAAACGAAATTTTTTATAAAGTATATAAAGAAACACTTCTCGCAATGGGCAAAGCATGAGCCTTAAAGATACACCTATACACCAGCGTTATGCCGATGGTGATGTCATCATCACCGAAGGAATAATGAGTAACAATGCGTATGTTGTTTTAAAAGGCAGCGTAAGAATAACAAAAAAAATTGATAAAAAAGTAGTGTCAGTGGGAACCTTGAAAGAGGGAGATGTGTTCGGTGAAATGGGGCTCATCTCGCAGTCGGTTAGAAGTGCGAACATTTCGGCTATCGGTGACGTTACGGTGGGGGTCATTAATAAAGAAGCATTTGATGGTGTGATGAATGGCCTGCCTGAAGACCTTAAGCCTATTATCATTTCATTGGTAGAGAGATTAAAAATAACGACGCAACTGCTGACACGAATCGGATTAGAACTTGAAACCACCCGTAACAAAATTAATTCCTACACTTTGAAGGAAAAAGAATAACTCGTTATGGCAACTTTTACTTATAAGGCAAAAGTTAAAGGAAAAATCCAGTCTGGGGAAGTTGAAGCAGAAGATGAAAAATCTGCCACTGCGAAGTTAAAGCAACAAAATATTCGCCCCACATCGGTCAAAAAGAAAGCCGGAAAAAGTTCTTTGTTTGGTGGAAAAAAAGTACACAAAATTTCCACACGAGATGTTGTTATTTTCACTCGCCAGTTTTCCACCATGGTAGATGCCGGTTTACCGCTGGTTCAATGCCTCGATATACTTGGTAAACAGTCTGATAACCCCACATTTGGCGAAAAAATTTTATCTGTCAAATCAAACATTGAAATGGGAAATAATCTATCCGATTCAATGAGGAAATTCCCGGAAATATGGGATCAGCTTTATTGTAATCTCGTTGAAGCTGGTGAGATTGGCGGAATTTTGGATATTATTTTAAGACGTCTTGCAGAGTATATCGAAAAAGCTGAGGCTCTGAAAAAGAAAGTAAAATCGGCAATGGTCTATCCGGGAGCTATTGTTACTGTTGCATTCTTAGTTGTCGCCTTTTTGATGATTTTTGTAATACCTTCCTTCGCTTCCATGTTTTCAAAAGGTGGAGCTACACTACCAGGCCCCACCCAAATAGTAATGGACGTTAGTAATTTTTTTCAAAACCAGTGGTATATCATGATAGGCGGGTTCGTAACCTTCTTTATTACTTTTAAGAAAGTGTATGCAACTAGAAGAGGCAGAATAGAAATTGACCGAATAGCATTAAAAATTCCTGTGTTCGGCATGCTCATCCGTAAAGTTTCTGTTGCAAAATTCACTCGTACTTTAGGAACATTGATATCAAGTGGTGTTCCTTTAATTGAAGGTCTTGATATTTGTGCGCGAACAGCAGGTAACTCCATTGTCGAAATAGCTGTTGTAAAAACTATTGAGGCAATTAAAGAGGGCGAAACAATAGCGGCACCACTTTCCCGTGAGGAGGTTTTTCCTCCTATGGTTATCCAGATGATTGATGTTGGTGAATCTTCCGGCTCATTGGATAAAATGCTTTCCAAAATTGCCGATTTCTATGACGAAGAAGTGGATGCAGCTGTGGATGGCCTTACAGCTTTGTTAGAACCTATGCTTATGGTGTTCTTAGGTTGTGTGGTTGGATTCATTGTAGTGGCAATGTATTTACCCATTTTCAAAATGGGAGAAACTATTTAATTTCCATAGTTATTATAGCGACCCGATATGATTCGCAACCAATACAACATGGATAAGGAATTAGGCCAGCGGATCAAAAGAATAATGCTGTTAAGAGTTTTTTTCTTAACAGGATTTGTCGGTCTGCTGCTAACCTTTCAAGAACGTTTGGGAATCACTGCTCCAATTGGTCCCCTATGCGTAGTAATCAGTATTGGTTTTTTCTTTTCCTTAGTTTATGCCCTCCTTTTTAAATTTTTACCTCTAACGTTAACGGCTTCCTGTCAGGTTGTCGGTGATTTATTGCTAGTGGGGGGAATCCTCTATACCACGGGAGGAATAGACAGCCCCATTTCTTTCCTGTTTTTATTTGTAATCATTGCTACCAGTGTCATGCTTCCCAGGGCAGCGGTTTTTCTTGCAGCTTCTGGGGCCATTATTATTTATGGCGTTTTGATTGACCTGGAATATTACGGTTTTATTACTCCTGTTTATTTATTTCCTGAATCAAAAATTTCATTTGAGAGTGGTTATGTTTTTTATATTATATTTTTAAATATTGTCGCCTTTTATACGGTTGCCTACCTCAGCAGTTTTCTGTCCCATCGATTGAGAATAATTAAGGATGAATTAGAGAAGACCAGCTTTAATTTGGAGGAGCAAAGGGCATTCAATCGAAATATTGTCCAGTATATGGGCAATGGATTAGTAACAATTGATCGGGAGGGGATAATAACTTCAATTAATCCGGCTGGGGAAAAGCTTATAGGGTTTTCTTCTCAAGAAAGTCTTAAACAAAATATAAAAACATTAATTCCTTCCATACAGTTGAACGAACTTTTGACCGAGAGTAAATCCAGTGCTCTACCCGAACAAATTGAAAGAGAGTTTACGAGAAATGATGGCAAAAAAATATATTTACGAATAAAAGTAAGTAATTTATCTGATTTGGATGTTCCCGGTTTTATTTTGGTTTTTGAAGATTTGACAGAGATAAATTTTATGCAGAAAAAGATGCTCCGCACAGAACAATTAGCAGCTGTAGGAAGGTTTTCTGCAGGATTAGCTCATGAAATAAGAAACCCATTGACCTCTTTAAGTGGGTCTATTCAGGTTTTGGCAAAAGGACTCAATCTTGAAGATTCTTATAAGAAATTAATGAATATTGTTATAAAAGAAACAGATAGATTAAATGCCATCCTTTCAGATTTTTTAACTTATTCTCAACCTAAAAAAAATACAAATACCATTGTAGATTTGACTCAACTGGTTCAAGATGTAATTATTCTGTTAAAAAATAAAGAGGATTTTAGTCCCGATAAAAAAATTATTTTTGAA
>JABJCF010000370.1 GCA_018665625.1 Nitrospina sp.
AACAGAATATTCAGATTCAACTTGTAGAAGAAAAAGATGTAAAAGAAATTTTTGCAGCACGTCAACCTGATTCCCATAAGGGCAATTATGGCCATGTTTTAGTGTTGGCGGGGTCTACGGGTAAAAGTGGTGCTGCGGGACTTGCGGCTCTTGCTGCCTTAAGAGCGGGATGCGGCTTATGCACCCTGGCTTTACCCGAAAGCTGCCAAAAAGCATTTGAACTGCAGCCTATGGAAGTGATGACAGTACCCTTGCCGGAAACACAAGCAGGCACTCTATCCCTCAAAGCAAAGGAGCAAATTTTAGAATTACTGGATGGTAAAACGGCAATTGCGTTAGGACCCGGGCTGACTACAAATCCCGAAACGGTGAATTTAATCGGTGAGATTCTACCCTTTATAAATTGTCCCCTGATTTTAGATGCCGATGCGATCAACGCATTTGAAAACCATAAAGACTGGTTGGACAAATTAAAATCCGCAATTCTTACTCCTCATCCTAAAGAGATGTCGCGACTCACCGGTTTATCCACTCAAGAAATTCAAGAAGACAGAATAAAAGTTACTTCTGAATTTGCGAAAAAGCATTCTGTCATTTTGCTACTAAAAGGAGCTCCCAGCCTTGTTGGAACCCCCGATGGAAATATTTTTATCAATCCTTCCGGCAACCCGGGTATGGCAACAGGAGGTTCAGGAGATGTACTGACCGGAATCATCGCGGGTTTAGCAGCACAAAATATTCCCCTTCAGAATGCCGCAGTGGCCGGGGCATATATCCATGGTTATTCTGGAGACCTCTTTGCAAAGAGCGAAAGTCAAACCAACCTGATTGCTGGAGACCTGTTAAGAAGCCTACCAGAAGCCTTAAAACGAGTTTTACCATGACCAAAACAATTACCAATAACGCAGAGGAAACTTTGCAACTAGGAATAAAACTCGGTGCCAAGCTGATTGAAGGGGATCTGGTTCTACTTTTTGGCGATTTGGGTGCAGGAAAAACATGCCTGACGCAAGGCATTTGCCGTGGAGCGGGGCTGGATAATGAAAGCTACATTCGCAGCCCCACATTCACACTGATAAATGAATACCAAGGAAAGATCCCTATATTCCACATAGATCTTTACCGACTTGAAACAGAGAATGAGATAATCAATCTAGGTTTGGAAGAAATTATTTATAGCAAAGCAATTACAATCATCGAATGGTCTGAAAAATTACAATCCGATAAAAATCCAGAAGAGTTCAAATTTGGGATTCATGAACGCCTGGAAATTCATATTGCCAATGAAGATGAAAGCACGCGCGAAATCACCTTTTCACCGTTTCATCTAGCTCCCAGAAAGCCCCCCCTTTTCCCTTTACTTTGACTACCCCCTATGGCATCATCAACCCGTGGTATGCCATTTGCATATATGCGTAATTCTTTAAAAATTAACTAGTTAAATGATCAATGCCGTCCGAATTATCTTGCTGATTATTGCTTTTGGAGTTATTAGTCTGGCCGGATTTTATTTCTATACGGTTGAGGACAATAAAGTAGAAATGGGAAACGTAAAGATCAAAATAATGGAAAAAGGGGTGGATGTTGAAATCGAAAATTTCAAAGTAACCCATGAAGTTAAAGGTAAAAAAGAATGGATTTTAAAAGCAGGATTGGCCCAAATCAATAATCAGGAGGATGTAACTCGTTTAAAAGATGTCGAAATGATTCTCCCCAAAGAAAATAACAACCCCTACGTGATTACAGCAGAATCAGGCACTTATAAAAATAGTTCAAAAGACATTGATCTGGTCGGCCAGGTAAAATTAAGAGGCGACTCACAATCATTAGTTGGAAGATTTCAGGCAGACAAAGACGAACCGGCAAGCACAAAGCTTTCTAAATAAAATTATGACTAAAGCCATTAAAAAATCTTTTTCCATAATCACCATTGCCTTGATTTTTGCATTACTAATACCTTCCCCGCTAATTAGTAAGGAAAAAAAAGGGAAAGATCCAGTGGAAATCACTTCAGACCGCATGCGATCTGAAGATGGCGGGTTAAAAATTATTTTTTCGGGAAATGTTGTGGGTTATTGGGGTGACTTGAAAATAACTTCCGATATCCTCGAAGTTTACAACACCAAGGATAAAAAGGGAACAGATGAAATCGTAGCCATTGGAAATGTTTTCATAACGCGAGGTAAAAAGCGAGCCAAGGGCGATAAAGCAATTTATTTAGATAAATTGCAAAAAATCATTCTCACTGGCACCCCCAAAGCAACAGCATGGGAAGACAGTAATATGATCGAAGGTCGCGAAATGATATTCCTTTTGGATAAAGATCGTTTTGTCGCAAATAACAGGGTGCGCATGAAAATTTATCCAAAAGATGATGACAAAAAAGAATAAAAAGAGAGTCCTTCAAACTAGAAGAAATAAAACAAACCTCCTTTTAAAGAATATTTGATGTGGCTGGTCTGAGAATCAAAAACCTTGTTAAATCTTTCCGAGCGCGAAAGGTGGTTAACAAGGTAAGTCTGGAAATCAAACAAGGAGAAGTTGTGGGGTTACTGGGTCCCAATGGGGCCGGGAAAACCACTACTTTTTATATGGTAGTTGGGCTCACCCACCCGGATGATGGGCAGGTTCTATTAAATGATGAAGACGTCACTCACTTCCCCATGCATAAGCGAGCTAAAAGGGGGGTGAGCTATTTGCCTCAAGAGCCCTCGGTTTTTAGAAAGCTGACGGTTGAAGAAAATATTTTGGCGGTATTGGAATCACAAAAACTCTCTAGGTTTGATCGAAAAAAAAAGGCTCGATCTTTGCTTCGAGAACTAAACATTCTTCACATCAAAGATTCCATGGCCTACGCTCTCTCTGGCGGTGAGAGAAGACGGGTAGAAATTAGCCGCGCTTTAGCCACTTCGCCGGTATTTATATTACTGGATGAACCCTTTGCGGGGATTGATCCGATAGCGGTTGCAGATATTCAATCAATCATCTCGCAGCTAAAAAATAAAGGAATTGGAGTGTTAATAACTGACCATAGTGTACGCGAGACTCTAAGCATAACCGATCGTGCCTATATTATTAACGAGGGTGAAATTATTGCTTCAGGTTCACCTCAACAGGTTGCGCAGGATGAAAAGGTAAAACAAATTTACCTTGGCGACCAGTTTTCATTTTAGCCGGAGAAAAGATTATGGCGATGGAAATGAAAATGAATTTGAACTTGAAAATGAGCCAGAAGCTGGTCATGACACCCATGCTCCAGCAGGCCATTAAACTTCTGCCCCTTGCAAGGCTGGAATTAGCACAATTGGTTAGACAGGAAATCATCGACAACCCTGTTCTGGAAGAGATGCTAGAAGAAGATGACATTGACTCTCCTGACGAAAAAAGAAAAGAGGAAGGTGATGAAGACTACGATTCTTTTTCGGAAACATCACAAGATTCTAAGGAGCAGGAAGTGGATTGGGAAAGCTACTTTCAAAACAATATCGATCAGGGAATGTCTGCTGAAAGTCTTACTGAAAGACCTTCCATTGAGGCTACCTATAGAAAAGAGGCTTCATTATCCGACCACTTATATTGGCAATTAAACCTTACTATTGATTCAGATACAGACAAGTTTATCGGTTCTGGCATTATTGGAAATATTCAAAAAGACGGCTACCTCGGTGCCCAATTATCCGAAATAGCAGAAATCTGCCATACAGATGAAAATAATGTCGAGCGGGTATTAAAAATTATTCAAAAGTTTGAACCCCTGGGTGTGGCAGCCCGCTCGCTTCAGGAATGTCTTATGATTCAGGCTCAAGACTTGCCTGAAAGAAACCCCCTGGTTGACAAATTAATTGAAAAATATCTGGATCGTCTTGAAGACAGGTATTTATCCAAAGTAGCTGCCGAACTAAAAACAGACCTGAATAATGTTCTTGATGCATTAGCCACCATTAGAGAGTTTAACCCCAAACCCGGTACAGCATTCAATTCAGAAGCTGTCGATTACGTTACCCCCGACCTTGTCGTAATCAAAACCGATGAAGGTTATGATGTTTCGTTAAACGATGAGGGGGTGCCCAATATCAAGATCAATGCGTTTTATCAAAATCTGCTAAACACTACCAAGGAAGGGCAAACAAAGGAGTATCTTGATGAAAAATACCGCTCCGCATTATGGCTGATTAAAAGCATTGACCAACGCCGGCAAACCATTTACAAGGTGGGAAAGAGCATCGTAAAACTGCAAAAAAGCTTTTTGGATAATGGGCTATCCTACTTACAACCCATGGTCTTAAAAGATGTCGCAAAAGATATAGAAATGCACGAGTCAACTGTAAGCCGCATCACTACAAACAAGTATATTGATACCCCGCAGGGAATTTTTGAATTAAAATTTTTCTTTCACAGTGGTATTAAATCTTATATGGGCAACAGCCTATCCTCTATAAGAGTGAAAAATATGATTAAGGAAGTGATAGCTGAAGAGGATGGCAATAGCCCGTACACAGATGATCAAATGGTTCAAGTCCTAATGAGGAAAAATGCTAAAATTGCCAGACGAACCATCACCAAATATAGAAAAGAGCTTAATATCCCGCCGGCCAGCAAAAGGAAAAAGTTTTTTTAAAAATCCATCCGCTTTTAATTTACTCGGAATCATTTCAAGTTTAATATAGTAGATATTGATCGCACTTTTAGGAGAAGAATATGAAATTGACTGTGACGGGAAGAAAGATTGAAATAACTGATGGTATTCGCGACCACGTAAACAATAAAATGGAAAAAACTATTTCTGACCTCGGTGAAGCGGCTGATGTTCACGTGGCACTCGCTGTAGAAAAGCACCGACATTTTGCAGAAATCACAGTGAAGACTAAAGAGTTTACTCTCCATAGCCAGGATGAAACAAATGATCTCTATACATCCATGGACAAAACCTTAGATAAAATGGAGAAACAGATCCGTAAACATAGAGAAAAAGCAAAAGATATGCGCAATAAAAAAGGGTCTCAATCTAAAAATCAAATTTTGGACTAATCTGAGTATCGGAGAAACAGAACAAGCATATGAAAATCGATGAAATACTAAAGAAAGAATCTGTTATTGCAGATTTGATCGGTCAAAACAAATTAGAAATCATAAAAGAAATGACCGAATGCCTTAAGAAGAACAATATTATAAAAGACGATCAGGCCCTTTTTGAAACCCTTATGGAACGTGAAAAACTGGGCAGCACTGGAATTGGCGAAAACGTTGCCATCCCCCATGGCAAATCGGAAGAGCTAACTCAAATCATAACCGTATTTGCAAGATCATTAAAGGGCGTGGACTTTGAATCCCTGGATCAAAAACCAGTACACTTCGTTTGCATGGTCATTGCCCCTGCACATTCCACCGGCCAACATCTAAAGGCCCTTGCACGAATTTCTCGACTGTTCAAAAATCAAGGTTTACGCGATGGGATTCTTAAAGCTCAAGATTCCAGTGCTATTTATTCCATACTTTTGGAAGAAGACTCCAAATTCATTTGAAAAAAATAATATGAAAGGCATTGCAGTATCTAAAGGGGTAGCTATCGGAAAAGCATATTTGCTGGACCGTTCAAAATTTTGCATCCTCAAGCAAAAACTTGAAGATCACGAAGTGGAAAATGAGATCCAAAGGTTTCGTGATGCAATTGCCAAAACAAAATTGCAAATGATCGACATTAAAAATCGTGCAGAAAAAATTGCCGATAAATATGCGGTTATTCTGGACACATACACCCTGCTTCTTGATGACGATATTCTGGTAAATGATACGATTGAGAACATTAGGAAGAATCACACTAATGCTGAATGGACGCTAAATCAAACCCTGCAAAATTTCCTCAATCTTTTTGACAATATCAACGATGATTATTTAAAGGGGAAAAAAGATGACCTCGACCTTCTCGTCCAGGCAATACTTAGAAATTTAATCGGTCATTCCCAGGAAACACTGTCCGACCTTCAGGAACCTGTAATCATAGTGACCCATTCCTTGAGTCCCTCCGACACTTTAAGTATGCCGAGAAACTTTATAAAGGGATTAGCTACGGAAACCGGCGGAAAGACGTCCCATGTAGGAATATTTGCTGCAGCATTAGGAATTCCTGCTGTCACTGGAATAAAAAATCTGACCTCACAAATCAACTCCGGTGACAACGTTGTCGTAGATGGAATTGATGGGGAGGTAATCGTTCATCCGAATGATGAAAAATCACAGTACTTTCTAAAAAAGCAGGAAAATTATCGAAGGTACGAAGAGCGATTATTAGCCAACATCCATCAATCTGCAGAGACTCTAGATGGCCACCAAATCCACCTTTTAGCAAACATCGAATCCAATCAGGAAGCCAGAACTCTGCGCAAGTTTGGTGCTGAAGGGGTTGGACTTTATCGAACTGAATTTCTTTACATGGCTGCGAGCAGTCTTCCGGGTGAAAGAGAATTATACGAAAATTTCAAAGCAGTCGCCCAGGAAATGGGTAAAAGACCTGTGGTCATTCGCACCTTGGACATCGGTATGGATAAGCAACTCGCCGGCATTCCAACAGACGATGAGGACAACCCTGCCTTGGGCCTAAGAGGAATCCGATTATCACTGGCCAAACCGGAATTATTTTTGAGCCAATTGAAAGGAATTCTTAGAGCAAGTCTATATGGAAACGTAAAGATTCTATATCCCATGATTACTTCTGTTTCAGAGATAACCCAGGCCAATGAACTTTTGCAAAAGGCCAAAGACCAATTGAAAGAGGATCAGATTCCTTTTGACGAAAACATCGAAATCGGTGCAATGATTGAGACCCCCGCTGCCACCCTATGCATTGACCATATTCTGGAACATGTCGATTTTGTCAGTATAGGAACTAATGATTTGATTCAATACCTTCTAGCCATTGATCGGGTAAACGAAAACGTAGCCCACTTGTACCAACCCTTTCACCCAGCAGTGATAAGAGCTTTAAAGCAAGTTTTTGACGCCGCAAAAAAGGCCAACAAAAAAGTTTCAATTTGTGGTGAGTTGGGGGGTGACCCTATGGCAACCATGCTTTTGCTAGGCTTAGGAGAGATTGATGACCTTAGCATGGAACCTCACTCAATCCCCAAAGTAAAAAAAATAATTCGGTTAATTCGTCTTGAAGAAGCTCGCCAAATGGCCGATCATGTGTTAAATTTGAGTTCTGTTGAAGAAATATCTCAGTTTATTGCGAAGGAAATGCGAACTCGATTTCCAGATGATTTTGATCGAGATCTAAGCTTCCAGGAAAAAATAATACCTGCCTGATTTAATTCCCCCGAATTCTATAGAAAGTAAATCTAGTTTAATAATAAATAAAATTAAAAGAAGGAAAGTTTTTATGAACCCAGGAAATTTTTTGTTTACTTCAGAATCTGTGTCCGAAGGTCACCCCGATAAAATGGCGGATCAAATTTCAGATTCAATTCTGGATGCTATTTTAGCAAAAGATCGAACAGCTCGTGTGGCTTGCGAAACCATGATTACAACAGGCTTTGTGATTATAGCCGGAGAAATTTCTACGGATTGTTATGTAGAAATGCCCAAAATAATTCGAAATACTATAAAAAATATTGGCTACACTCAGTCAGACATGGGATTCGACTACGAAACATGTGGCATTCAGGTCGCTCTTGATGAACAATCCAAAGACATTGCCCGTGGTGTTGATGACGAAAAACATGAACAAGGAGCAGGCGATCAGGGAATGATGTTTGGTTATGCCAGTCAGGAAACGGCAGAGCTTATGCCAATGCCCATAATGTATTCCCATAAACTGGTGAAAAAACTTGCTGATGTAAGAAAAAAGGGCACCCTTCCCTATTTAAGACCTGACAGCAAATCACAAGTATCCGTTCGATACGATAATAATAAGCCTGTGTGCGTTGAAACGGTCGTTATATCTACCCAACACGATCCCAGTGTCACCACCAAACAGATAAAAGCTGATGTTACTGAACTGGTGATCAACAAAGTCATCCCAAAAAAGCTACAGCATAAAAAAATGAAAATCCATGTCAACCCTACGGGTCGTTTTGTAGTTGGGGGACCGCACGGAGACTGTGGATTGACCGGAAGAAAAATTATTGTTGATACCTATGGTGGCTTTTCCCGGCATGGTGGAGGAGCCTTTTCAGGAAAAGACCCCTCCAAAGTAGATCGCTCCGCTGCATATATGGCTCGTTACATTGCAAAAAATCTAGTAGCCGCTAACATAGCTGGACGATGTGAAGTTCAATTAGCCTATGCGATTGGTGTTGCTGATCCTGTTTCTGTATGTATAGAAACGTTTGGCACTCACAATGTGGACCCGGGAATTCTGGAAAATCTGGTGCGTTCGCATTTCGACTTGAAACCTGCCGGAATAGTAAAAACTCTGGATCTGCTCAAACCACGTTACCTGCCTTCAGCTGCCTATGGGCATTTTGGCAGAAAAGAAGCAACGTTTACTTGGGAAAAAACAGATAAAGCCAAAGCAATTAAAAAAGATGCGGGTCTGTAATTAGGGGATAATGAGAATTGAGGTACTACTTTGGGGTGCTTATCAAGCACCACCAAAGACTACTTCTTTAATTTTATTGCCTAAAGATTCGGGCTTAACGGGCTTTACAATATACTCTTTAATACCAGCCGCTACAGCTTCTACTACTTTTTCGCGTTCTTTTTCAGCCGTAATCAGTAAAAAGGGAATATCCCGGAGTTTGGGATCTTTAGTCAGTTCTTTGAAAAGATCCAAGCCGTCCATATTTGGCATATGCCAGTCGGATATAATCAAGTCAAAAGACTTTCGTTTCAACTCCTCAAGGGCAGCCCGACCATCTTCAGCAAGAACCACATTGAAGTAACCTAATTTCTTCAAGGTTCTCCGCAAAAATAAACGCGTGGTCAAAAGATCTTCAACAATGAGAATGTTAATTTCAAAATTCATATAAATACTGACAATAACTTTTTTCGGGAAATGGGCATAGCTACCTCCTAAAAACACTATCATAAACTTCAATATTAGGCAAACACTTTAAATATCAAATGCTTCTAGGGCTATCGGCCCACCAATAAAAAGAAAAACCGTGGAAACAGAGACCTCCTGAAAAATGAAACTCGGATTCCAATAGAATAATCAGACCATTTTATGTCCGCACATCAAATAAGCACTCCCCGCATAAACTGTTACCGAAGTTCCAGTTTTAAAACCCGCTTGTTGCAACTCTTCTGCCAATCCCTCAATTGTGTAATCAATCCATAGCCCCGATTTCAATTGTTTTTGGATGAAATTTAATCCCAGAAACTTAGTGAAAGGATAAAATAGGATTCGTTTAATCATTGCTTGCCAAAAACCCTTTTTCTCCAAAGTCAATTTAAGACTTTCCTCAATAATTTGGCTAGAGTTATAATTTTTGGAAGGGTTACTTATTAAAAGTATTCCTCCGGGCCTCAAGACATGCCACATATTTTTTAAAGCCTGCTCTCTTTTATCCTTTTCTCGAATGGTATAAATTGAAAAATGAGCAACTACAATATCCAGGGAGTTTTCCTTAAAAGGAGGTGCGGCAAGGTCATTTTTAAAACAAACTACCTGCTCTGAAATCATTAATTCTTTTGCACGCATCTGCACCCTCATAAGCCCGGCGGACAAAAGATCTGATCCGTAATAATTAATTCCACGCTTAAAAACATCTTTCAAGAAAACTAATAATAATCCTGATCCACAACCAGCGTCCCAGATTTTCAGACCCGCTTTATCAGGGATAAGCTTTACCGTCTGGCGCATAGATTCTAAATACGATTCCGGTGTCAGCATGTCATACAAGCTCGACTTAAAACCTGTTTTCCAATAATTATCTTGATACCATCCACTCATCTTTTCCACCTAAATAAACCTTCGCCTTGTCTACAAGCGTATTAATGAATATAATCAATTTTATTTTCATAAAGTTACTGGAGTCATCCGATGGCTAAAAAACCATTCATAAACAAACATGGTTTTGTAGAATACCCTTTTCTGCATGATACCCGAAAGCAGAAAAACTGGTGGTTCTACAATCTAATGGAAGACTATCTTAAGCGGAGAGGTCGCCAGAACAAGGGGCCTAATTATACCCGTGATGATTGTGAAGATGATTTTAAAAGAATCCTGGCTTCGACAAATTTAAAGTTTTATGTTCTGCTCCCATCGGGAATGGGGATGGAGTTTAAATTGATTGGAAAATACCAAACTCCCGAACTCATCGAAATTGAAGACCCGGTTCCTTACATAACTGACAAATATGGTGGTGGAAAATTCAAGGTCAACATCTACCACGATGGTACCTTTGCCGGAACAGAAAACTACAAAGCTCATGGCGACCCCAAATGGGTAGAGATCGAAGACGATAACCCAACAGGCTGAATGCCTCTCACCTTGGCATTCTCTTATCAAATTAAAATTTTAATGCCAACCGAAAAATATCAGTCTAGCTCTTCGTCAGGGTTGCGGGGTTTTTGAATGGTAGGGACACTGAATTTTATGCTGGATGGTAAATTCGATGCCTTTTTACCGTAGGCAATATTTCCCTCATCGGGTTCCAGGCCAATATATATGTTTTCGTTTTTGGTTTTCACCGGATAGGTCGGAATAAACAATTCCGGATTCTGCATATTTGCTCCATCCGTCAATCGGAACCGCCACTCATGGTTGGGGCAAATAACGATACCTTCTTCTATTCGCCCCTCGCCTAATGGCGAACCTCTATGAGGGCAGGTGTTCGTTATCGCGTAATATTTCCCTTTATAATTAAAAAGGGCAATCTGCTTATCTCCAGCTGCAATAATCGCAGACTTGCCAATGGGCAATTCATCTTCCTTCATTACTTTTACAAATTTCATTGCTTCCCTTTAGCTAGTCTTTAGCTGGCTCTTCTTTATAAAATTCAAACTCACAGTTGGCATAAATAAAATTCATGGTTTTTTGCCCTAACAACTTGGTGGTCGTTTGGTTCAGAGAATCCGGATTAGACATAATTCTTTTTTGAATGTCTTCAACCTTCTGTTTTGTTTGCTCGGCCAAAAGTTCATACTCGCCTTCCATATCCTGCTGAGTTATGTGAATATTTTCTGCCTGAGCAACTGCTTCCAATGCCATATATCCTTTGGTATTAAAAATTGCTTTTTCTCGCCATTCCACAACGGCTTTTTCAGGCTCAAAACCGGAATCTTCAATTTTCGTTCCCGATTGAGCGATCTGAAACTTCACCCCTTCAATCATAAATTTCAACTCACGCTCAATGATTGATTCTGGAGGGTCCGTATCCAGTTCCTTAACCAGCATATTAAAAATATCTTCTTTTATTCTAAGCTCTTCTTGCTGATCCTTATGACTTTGTAGATCAACCTTGATGCCACGTTTCAATTCGTCAACAGAATCAAAACCTTCTCGCTTAGCAATTTCAATTGTCAATTCGGGGAGACTCAGTTTTTTAATTTCTTTAAGGTTAATTTTAAAGGTAGCTCGGTCATCTTCTTGCTCTTCCCCTGCTCCCGGCACCGGAAAACTAATGCGGCGTGTTTTCTGGTTCCAATTGGGAGGAAGAATCACCTTGATCTCAAATTCTTCCCCTGCTTTATGCCCTATCAATTGTTCCTCAAATCCATCCAGCATCTTTTTCTCACCAATGCGCAGCTCGAAATCTTCAGCCCGTTCATTTTCCATCGGTTGATCTTCTATGAATCCCTGGAAATCTATTTTCAAAATATCCCACTGTGCCGCAACATAATCAGCTGGCATAAGTTCTAGAGAGCCGTGACGGGTGAGAACCTTTTCCATTGTCTCTTCAATTTCTTTTTCTGTTATATCTGCTTCTTTCTTTTTGAACTTCAAGCCTTTGTAATTTTTAATTTTTATATCAGGCTTAACATCCAGAATAACGGAAAACTTTAGCGGCTCATCTCTCTTAATATCCTGCAAACCTGCATGATCAATTTCTGGTTGGCCGGTAGGGCGAAGGCCGGATTTATGCAATGCGTCTTCATAATATTCCTGCATTAACTCTTGAAACATATCCCCGAACGATTGCATGGGAACTTGCTTTTCAAGAACCTTTTGTGGAATTTTTCCCGATCGAAATCCGGGCATCTTCATTTCCTTGTTCAACTGCTTATAAGCAGCATTAATCCGTTGGGCCACCACCTCTTCAGGAATGGTGATATTCAACTTGCGTTTAAGCTCTTCTAATTCTTCAACATCGTATTCCATTTCAAAACCTTTTCTAGGATATCAATTATTGTGATCCAACAAGTCATTACTCATTGAGTCCAGCGTCACGCTGGCCGGGCGTGACCGGCACCAAATTTCTCAACTATCATCTGGTCAATTTCTTTTTTTAATTGCCCCAGAATTTCTTCATAGGAAAAAGATCCGAGAGTTTCGGTACCTTTTTTCAAATTGACATGTGAGGGGCCACACCACATTCCTAAATCCGCATCATCAGTTTCCCCTGGGCCGTTTACTCTGCAACCCATTACAGCAATCGTCAGCTTATATTTTTCAGCATACTCTGTCATTTTGCGGACATCCTGAGCCAGGTCGACAAATTTATCATTCTCGACACGAGAGCAACTGGGACAAGCAATTATATTTAATCCCTCGAGAAAATTTTCTGGAACCGAGCGGAACCGCCCTTCCGCAATATCCTGAAGAAGTTCTCGTCCGACATCAATTTCCTGTCCTTTATCATCATTTGGCAGCGTCAGCGAAACACGGATCGTATCGCCAATTCCTGCTGAAATCAATTGTTCAAACGCAATTCGGGTTTTGATAATTCCTTCAGGAGGAAGTCCCGCCTCGGTAACACCTAAATGTAAAGGCACATCAGGCCTTTCCTTGGCAAACCTACGATTGGCATCAATCACCTTGGCAGAATCGGAATCCTTTAGCGAAACACAATAGTTCTCAAATTTCATTTCATCCAGCATCTCGCAATGGTCCACCGCACAACGAACCATAGCCTCTGTTGAATCATCTTTGTATCTTTCTTTATAATCAGGGTCAACCGAGCCACAGTTGACTCCGATGCGAATGGCGCAATCGTTTTCTTTTGCCGCATTGACGATGAATTCCACTTTTTCCCGAATGGATTTTTCTTTTTCGAGGTGAAATAAGTGACCGGGATTGTATCTAATTTTGTTTACCCATGGAGCAACCAGGGGAGCCAACTTATAATTCTCCTGCAGGTCCACAGACCATGTGCTGTCTGGAAATTTTTCCCGCAGGGTTTTCAGCGCTTCCACATCTTTTTCGCTGTCCACCGCAATGCGAATGACATCGGCATTGGCTTTTTCCAGCACTTCTATCTGTCTGGCAGTTGCTGTGAGATCTTGGGTTTGCGTCGCTGCCATACTTTGAACGGCTATGGGAGAATCTCCCCCAATCACCACTTTTCCAATACGAATCTTACGTGTCTTTCTTGGCTGCATTATTTAGCGTTCCTGTTTCGGATAGTTATCTGGAAGAAAGGTTGACCACTACAGAAATATGCCTGATAGCTTAAGTCTGCTCAATTGCAATAGACCTGTTCCCTCCAGCTTCAAGCTGGACAGGCAAGCCTGAACAAATTGATCAACAAGATTAACAAATAAGAGATGCCATAACAAGACAGAGAGGGGCCTATTCTCAGACATTTAGTGAATTTCTAGTGCGATCCAGTGGAAATGGGTTGTTGGGGCTACTGAAATCCGGCAAATTATGCACCTTGGATTCCAGGGATTGCAGGAACAAGGACTCAAACCCAAGCTCATTCGCCCAGGCAATGGCCTGATTGTATTCGTCGCGGGTAATCGCTCTATCCAAAGAAGATGCGGCTTTATGAACAGGACGATATTGACTCATCAAACTCAAGGGCACAGAGGAGGACATTTCCAGAGCTACGAAACATAATGTTTCCCAGGTGCTCGTCATCTGCCCCGGTAAGACCAAATGGCGAACGAGAACCCCCTTTTCTGCCAATCCATCTTTATTAATCGATAGAGGCCCCACTTGACGAAACATTTCGAGTACGGCCTCCCGCGAAAACTCAGGATACGATTTTATATGAGATAATTGCCTAGCCGTTTCATGATCTGCATATTTCAGATCAGGGAGATAGATGTCAACAACCCCCTCAAGTAGTTTTAAAGTTTCAAGGGCATCATAACTATTAGTATTGTAAATGATCGGCAATCGAAGCCCCTTTTCACGAGCCAGCGAAAGACTTTTTAATAAACCGGGAACCACATGGGAGGGAGAAACCCAACCAATGAAATGGACACCCTCTTCCTGCAAACGAAGCATCGCCGCGGCTGCTTTTTTATAGGATTCCTGCGTTTCACTTTTTGCCTCTTTCGTTTTTGCAGACCATTCTTGAGAAATTTGATAGTTTTGGCAGTAATCGCAACGCAAATTGCAGGCCGTTACGAAAAGGTTTCCCACCCCATTACTGCCCACTAACGGAGGCTCTTCCCCAAAATGCTGCACACTTGAGGAGATGTGCAAAGTATCTTCCTGTCCACAAAATCCTGTTTCACCGTCGGTACGATCTATCCCGCACGCATGCGGACAAACCTTGCAACTGCGGTAAATCTCATACGCCTGGTCAGCGCGTTGCTGCAGTTCCTTTTCCGACAGATTTAAATAGGCTGCGGTCATTTAACAAATACCTTCAATTTATTTGTAATAAACCGGTTGACCCACAAGCAAGTAGGAGTGTTAATATATTTAAGTAAATAGAACCTACTCACCTGATCGAGCTGAACCAATTATGAAAAAAATGTTTATTGCAATATTTGGAATACTACTCATTGCCCAACCGGTTATGGCAACACCAAAACATGGGCTTTCATTATATGGTCCACAGGACCTGAAATACAATCCCGGTCAACCTTACGATCATGCCAACCCCAAAGCGCCAAAAGGTGGAAACCTGGTCTTGGCAGATTTTGGAGCTTTCACGAAATTGAACCCGGCTTCGTTAAAAGGCGTCACGGCTCCGGGAGTCGCACAACTAGTGTTCCAAAATGCTATGGATAGCTCAGCAGATGACAAAGAACCTTTTTCACAATACGGCAATCTGGTAGAAAAAGCAGAAGTGGCAGAAGATCATCTTTCACTGACCTATTATTTATATAAAAAGGCCAAGTTCTCCGATGGACACCCTTTAACAGCGGATGACTTTGTATTTTCTTTCAACCTGATCAAAGCACCCCAATACCACCCTATTTTTAAAGAGTACTTCAAAGATATAAAATCCATTGAAAAAATTGATGCGCACACCGTTCGTTATAATTTCGCAATTCACAATCAGGAGTTGCCATTAATAACAGGACAGATGTTTATCTTTCCCAAACATATTTATGGAGCGGAGGGAAAATCTTTTGGTGCTGATTTTGACGATATGGCTGTGGGCAGTGGACCCTACACCATCGAAAAATATGAATATGGAAAATACATTACCTATAAACGAAATCCAAACTGGTGGGGAAAAGATATAGCCGTAAATAAAGGCAGATACAATTTTGACCGTGTTACTTTTAAAATTTATCTCGACCCGGTAGCACAGCGCGAAGCTTTCAAGGGCGGAGAATTTGACATGCAACTGGTGAACAGCTCTCGTGATTGGGCTCTGGACTACAAAGGGGACTTTGTTAAAAAAGGCTACTATTTACGCGAAGAGTTTCCCCATACCAGGATTGCTGGAATGCAAGGATTCGCCATGAATACACGCAACGAAATATTTAAATCGCGAAAGGTTCGGGCTGCTATCGCTATGGCGTTTGATTTTGAATGGAGTAATAAAAATCTTTTTTATGGGCAATACACCCGAAACGATTGCTACTTCGACAACAATCCAGAACTAAAATCCCAAGGAATACCGACAGGAGAAGTAAAAACTCTACTCGAATCCTTACGCAAAAAATATAAAAAGCATGTCCCAAAAACGACTCTCACAAAACCTGTGGGTGCTCCGGGGCAAGGGTTACCTATAGAAAGAAACCTGAAAGTGGCAAACTCTCTTCTCGACTCCGCCGGCTGGAAAATTGGCAGCGACGGAATTCGCAGCAAAGGCAATCATAGAATGGAGTTTGAACTCCTTTTAGCGGGGCCAGGATTCCAACGTATCGCCGAGCCTTACAAAAATAACCTAAAAAAAATTGGTGTAAAAATGACCATCAAGGTCATTCAAGTAGCAGAATACGAAGAACGATTAAGAAACTTTAAATTCGGAATGATAGTAGCAGGCTTTGCACAAAGTCGTTCTCCAGGAAACGAACAACGTTATATGTGGGGAAGTGAATCTGCAGACACACCAGGAACCCGAAACTATATGGGAATAAAAAATCCCGCTCTCGATGAATTAGTGGATAAAATAGTTTCAGCAAAAAACCGCAAGGATCTGGTCACAAATGTCCAAGCCCAGGATCGAATACTCACTCACCAGTACTACGTCGTGCCTCATTGGTATATAGCCTATGACAGAGCTGTTTA
>JABJCF010000371.1 GCA_018665625.1 Nitrospina sp.
ACGAAAAATCAATTTATTATCAGAATGAGGTTTTGTCGTTTGCTGAGAAAGAGTTGGACCCAGAAGAGTTGGCAGAGGCACATTATTTTTTGGGTCTGCTTTATTCGCTGGTAGAAAAATTCCCTGAAGCGGTGGGACATTTAAAAACCGCTCTCGCTATATTTGAAGAATATGAAATCCTCGATAGGCTGGCCCAAAGTTACAACCAACTTGGTATCGTTGAAGAAAACGCTGCGCAATATACCAGCGCGTTGAAAGCGTTCATGGCTTCGCAAAAAGTCAATGAAGAAATAGGTGAGGATTTAAATCGAGCCTGGGAATTTCGTAGGATTGGAAAAATTTATAGTCTCCGTCTCAATCAATTTAACGAGGCTAAAGAATATTTCACCAAGGCTTATGATTTGTTTGTTGAATTGAAACAAACAGAACTTCAGGTTGAGTTGCTATTAGACTTGGGACTAGTTGCTGAAAAAGAAGGAGATTTTAACCGATCTCTAAATTATTTTTCACAAGCGCAAGTTCTTGCGGAAGAAAGTAACTTTAAGCCAGGTTTATCGAAAGCATTACTGTATCAGGCTAATTCACACTGGTTTCAGGGCAATTATCAACAGGCTTTTCGAGCGCAACGGCAGTCATTGGAAATAGCCAAATCCCTCAACGATAAACTGAGACAATCTTTCATCTATAATACATTGGGGTTGATCCATTGGACATTGAATGACCCTGGACGAGCTTTAAAAAACCTTCACCACAGTCTCGACTTGGCAACCGAAATGCGTTCGCCGATGGATATTGCCTCAGCTCATAACAATATTGGGTTGGTTCATCGAAAAGAAAAACGTTTTGAAAAATCCCTCGAATCTTTCAATGAAGCGTTGCAGCGAGATATTCAACTTAAATCGAAATGGGGGCAGGGCTATACCCACCGCAATATGGGGATGAGTTTGATGCGTATGGGGAAACTCAATGCTGCTGCTGGACACTTTGATCAAGCGATGAATTTCAGCAGTGAAATAGGTGATCGAACGAATGTTGTAAAAATCATGTTGGAATTAGGAAATCTGGCATTGGAAAGAAAACAATGGCAGAAGGCTGTTCCGATTTTTGAAAAGACATATGTATTATCATCAGAGATTAATGTCAAGGAGGTGAGTTGGCGTGCTTTGCGCGGTCAAGGGTTCGCTCTTATTCAGTTAAAGAAAAATGATACGGCGGTAAAAGTTTATAAGGAAGCGGTACAAATTGTCGATTCCATGCGTGCCGCTATTACAGTTGAAGAATTTCAAAATGGGTTTCTCACAGACAAACAGGATGTTTACAAAGAGTTGATTTTATTATTCTTGGATATGGATAAGATTGAAGATTCTTTTCAATATGCAGAACGGGCGAAATCTCGAAGTTTTATTGATCTACTTGGTAATCAGAAAATCAGTTTGAAAAATGATGTTGGTCAAAAATTATATGATGTTTTAACCAAGCAGAAATTGCTCATCCGAGAAACGGAAGAGGCTTTTACCGCTGCACGTTTAGTTGAGAAGGAAAAAGAAGCAAAAAATCTTAGTGAAAAACTGGTGGAGGCAAGAAGTCTCTATCAGAATATGTTGATTGATGCTAAAGAGCAGAGTCCGAAAATTTCAAATTTTATTACGGTAGATGCGATTACCTTAAAGGAGCTATATGACTTGCTTGATGAAAATGTAGCATTGGTGGAGTATCTAGTGACCCAAAAAGAACTTGTTGCTTGGGTGGTGGTGAAGGGAGAAGTCCATTCTATTCGCGTTCCCATAATGGAAAAAGATTTAAATGCTCTTGTTTCTAACTACCGTGAAAGGATTCAGAAACTTGCCCCTGTGGAAGATCAAGTAAAACGATTGCACTCTTTATTGGTGGAGCCTTTGCAGGTGTTAATAAAAGGTAAGCGGATGTTGGGTATCATACCACATGGGCATCTTCACTATATTTCATTTTCTTCCTTAAAAAATGAAGAGAGTTATTTGTTTGAACGCCACCCCTTGTTTTACTCTCCCAGCGCGTCGGTGATGCAGTTTACTTTCAAGAAAAAAACAGTGCGCAGCCGCGATATTAAGGTTCTGGCATTGGGGAATCCAGATCTTGGAGACTTGAATTACGATTTG
>JABJCF010000372.1 GCA_018665625.1 Nitrospina sp.
AATTGAAAAGAACATTGGAATAAAAGCCAAACTAAATATGATGCCAATGCAGAACGGTGATGTTAAAAAATCTCATGCAGAAATTAACGATTTAAATCAGGATTTTGATTACGCGCCACAATGGAATATTCAAAGAGGGGTGAAAAATTTTGTCGACTGGTATCTGGAGTACTACAAAATTGACCGACCTACTTCATAACTATAAAATAACACCCGCTTTCCCAAAACATTTTAGAACCAATTTTCCAATAAAAATCCACCCTCCTATAAACTGGATTCGATCTTCCTAACCCGCAAATAATTCTTTTTAATATTGTTCACTTTTTTTATTTGATATATAATTTTTATTTTCTAAGTGAAACTCTTCTCCCATAAAAAGCGCATACATCTTTAACAACTTTCCCTATTAATTGGAGCAAGCAATTCAAACTAAAGTCTGGCCCGATGGTCCTGTTTGTTGCTCCTAATTGTTCTAAAATAATTCCATGAGTCCACTTGAATCCACCATGAAACGATCGTTCTATTCCCCAAAGAAATTATTACTTCTGGCATACGACATGCTTTTGTCTACCGGATCAATGATCGCAGCTGCTTTAATTCGATTTGATGGTGTTATTCCCCCTGAATTGGAGACCCTTTTTATACAGCAGTTTTTACCTATCGCAATCAGCATCAGGGGCATTACTTTCGTTTATTTCGGACTTTACTCAGGGCTATGGAGGTATTCCAGTGTCAAAGATTTAGTCCAAATTATTAAAGCTATTTCCATAAGTTCTCTCATTATATTTTTGATGAGCTTTTTAACAAATATCAACGAGAACATGCCTCAATCAATTTTGGCTATTGATTTTTTTATTCTGATGTCTTTAATAAGCTTGGCAAGGCTCGCCTGGCGATTTATATGGGAAAGTAAGAGCATTAAATCAACAGGTGAAAATGCAAGCATCAAAGTGATAATTCTTGGGGCAAACGCAACAGGAATTCAACTCATCAAACATCTAAACCACAATTTCCCGCATTATCACATTCAAGGTTTTATCGACATTGATATGGATAAGATAAATCACACCATTTCCGGGGTACCCGTCTTGGGAAATATAGAAGACCTGGAATTCACCGCCAAGAAAATCGAAACCAATCAAGTTTTAATTGCAGACCCCAGTTTGTCTTTGGAAACTCTGAACGGCATTTTTAATACCTGCAAAAAGATAGGGGTTAAATATAAAAAAGTGGTGTCCGTCTTTGATATTTCTTCAAAGGAATTTCATATAACTAAAATCAGTCACTTCCAGACTGGCGACTTACTGGGGAGAGACCCTGTTCCACTAGACTTGGCATCCATGAAAAATATGATCCGCGATAAAAGAATTCTGGTAACGGGGGCCGGGGGGTCAATTGGATCAGAACTTTGCTATCAAATTAATAGTTTTGACCCTTCCAACCTTATCATGATTGATATCGGTGAAAATTACCTTTACGAGTTGGAAACAAAACTACGCACCCAAAACTCTAAATCAGAAAACCACTTCCTTCTTTGTTCTATAATAAACGAAGAAAAGATGGAGTCCATCTTTGAAGAGTTCAAACCTCAACTGGTGTTTCATGCAGCCGCCCACAAACATGTTCCATTGATGGAGAAAAGCATAGACACCGCCATCATCAATAACGTTCAGGGAACTATAAATCTGCTCAACCTGTCAAAAAAGCATGAGGCTGAAAAATTTGTTCTGGTGTCTACAGATAAAGTCGTCAATCCCTCATCTATCATGGGCATGACAAAACACGTCGCAGAAAAATATGTACAACACATGGCTGGCTGTTCCCAAACCCAGTTTATATGTGTTCGGTTTGGAAATGTACTGGGGAGTAATGGTAGTGTAGCACCATTATTTTGGAAACAAATATTGGAGGGAGGACCGGTTACCATCACAGACCCCCGGATGGAAAGGTTTTTCATGCTAATCTCTGAAGCGGCTCAACTTATTCTGCAATCAACCGTTCTAGGAAAAGGCGGCGAGGTTTTTATGCTGGAAATGGGAAAGCCTGTAAAAATTATTGATCTAGCTAAAAAAATGATTAACTTGGCAGGCTATACACCCGAAGTAGATATTAAAATAGAAATTCTTGGCTCGCGACGAGGAGAAAAATTGACCGAGGAAATCATTGATATTGATGAAACCTTTTTACCTTCCTCACACGAAAAAATTAAAATTCTTAAATCAAATAATCCACCGCCCGCAAATTTACCTGAACTGGTGGATGCCTTAGTTCAAAATGCGCATCATATGACCCAGGAAGAACTGAGGCGCGAATTAGGTATAATGATTACCAATTTGCGAACCAGCGAAAAATCTCTTTCATAAAAGAGAAATTTCAGTCATCTAACAATTAGATAACAAAAACTATATGTATGGAATAATTTTGGCAGGTGGCAGTGGCACCCGATTTTGGCCCGTTAGCCGTGAACAAAGCCCAAAACAACTGCAAAAAATTGTTGGCTCCGAAACTATGGTACAGAGCACTGTGCGGCGATTGTTACCTTTGATTCCCATTGAAAAATTATATCTGGGAACCAACCATCAGCAAGCAATCGAAACACTTCGCCAATTAGAAACCTTCGGATTTTCTGGCAATCACATCATTGCAGAGCCCTGCAACAGAAACACCGCCTTAGCCATCGGTTTGATGGCAAAAGTTCTGGTAGATAAAGACCCCGATGCTGTTATGAGTGTTTTTCCTGCCGATCATGTTATCACTGACTCGGAAAGTTTTATTAAAGTACTCCAAAAAGCAGAAACCCTGGCGCAGAAGGGTTTCCTGGTTACCCTAGGCATCCCTCCCACACGACCCGAAACGGGCTTTGGTTACTTGCAACAAGGTTCCAAAATAGAGGGTTATGAAGGGGTCTGCCATGTAAAACAGTTTGTAGAAAAACCCGATCTTAATACGGCAAAACTATATCTAGAAGAGGGAAATTACTTTTGGAATTGTGGTGTCTTTGTATGGAAGGCTACAACCCTCCTTGAGGAATTACAGCAATATGCTGGAAATATTTATTCACAACTTGAAAATATTTCAGGCTGCCTACAGAATTCAAAAGGGAATAACACTTACCTGGAGCTAAGTGAAAAAGGTCAGGGTCTATTTTCTTCCTTACCCAGCATTTCCATCGACTATGCGGTCATGGAAAAATCCTCAAAAGTAGTCTTAATACCCGCAGACATTGGCTGGAACGATGTCGGTGCCTGGAATGCTCTTGATGATGTTTCGGAGAAGGACTCATCAGGAAATATTATCAATGGAAATGTTCAGGCTCTGGATTGTCAAAACTCAATTATCCAAGGGGAAAATAGACTCATTGCTGTATTAGGATTAAAAAACACGGTAGTTGTCGACAGCCCCGATGCCCTTTTAGTTTGCGCTAAAGAACGTTCTCAGGATGTTAAAAAACTAGTGGAGGCTCTCAATGAAAACGACCGCCCTGAAGGGAAATTACCCGCCACTGTAAAAAGACCCTGGGGATCTTACACCGTATTAGATTCAGGCCCTGGCTATTTATTGAAGAGAATTGATGTTTTGCCTGGAGAAATACTCAGCCTGCAATCTCACCAGCATCGCAGCGAACATTGGACGGTCGCCTCAGGTACAGCGGATGTAGTTTTAGATGAAGAAACCTTTCAACTAAAAGTAAATGACTCTATTACGATACCCAAAAGTTCCAAGCACAGACTTGGGAACCCCTCCTCCGAGTTACTGATAATTTTTGAAGTGCAATTTGGTAAAATATTAGACGAGGCCGACATCTCACGCTATGAGGATCGTTACGGTCGTTGCTAATTGGGTCCATTTTTCAGGCCCTTTCCCCCTAATTCCATCAAGGAAAACGACTAAGAATATCCTCTTCTGAAAGTGGCTTTTTAACTTTCACAATTGCTCCAAACTGATCCGAAAACTCCAATTCAAGATATTCTTTTTCTTTTAATAAATCTCGTATTTCTTTAGGCGGACCGTTGTGTTCGAAATTAAGTTTTTTATCATAACTTTTGAAAACAAAATAGTTAGTCTGGGTATGCGCCAAACCTAATAGCCATCTTTTTGTTCCATCCCCCAACCCCTTAAAAGGAAGGTTCCTATTATAAAAAAGCTGGTTTGTGAATCCTTTTCCATGCAAACCATAGGGCCTAACCCACACAAAAAAGATTTTCTTATTTTCAATATGATCATTGATGTATTGGCTAACTTTTGAAGGCGTAGGATCTGCGTAGCCTGAATAACCATTGAAACCGGCGGTAGGCTTATAAAAAGTGCCCTGGAAAAACAGGAGCGCAATAAACATAAAGGAAAAACAATAAATACTCATTGATGAGGAAGAGTTAAATTTTATTGCTTTAGCATTTTCATTAAATTCAAATTTTGATCTAAAAAAATAAGCAAAATTTGCCAAGGGAAACAAAACCATAAAAGGAATTAGAAGAAGACCGTATCGAATATTTAGCGCTGGATACCATACTCCCATCGGAGAAATAGAAAAGACGAAAATTGAAATCAGAAGTGTGATTGTGAGTATTCTAAGTTTGTCGTCATATTTTCTATACAGAATAAGGCCCACTACCCCAAGCACAATCAAACCTAAAACCATAAAGTTAAAAGGATGTGCACCATAAAATATTGTTTGGAAATCGTTTCCAGGGAGACCGGGGAAAAAAGCATCAAATTTTTTGGGATCGGGTGGGGAAAAAAGAGCGTACAGAGGAGCGGTTTCTTTAGACACTTGACGCGTGGCAGCATCTGTCCCCAATACCAATCTCATATACAAAGGCGCTTGAAGGAGTTGCCAACTCCCAAGAAAAAACATATTTTTAAGCCCCACCTTTTTGAAAAGCAACACAAGTCCCAACAAGGCCATTAGATAAAAGGATTGGGGTTTTATGCTTATCATGCAAAAAAAGTTTATCCCCAAAACATGAGTGCCTTTCGTAATCTCTTTACTAGAGACTTTATCTTGGATATCAACCACCAAACGGATGAAATAATAAAAACTGCTCATGGCTAAAGCGGTAACGGGAAGGTCCGTTTTGCCAAAAGCATGTATCGTCATTGTAATTATGGGGTGGTTTAGTAGAAGAAAAAAAAGCAGAAGCGTGGTGGCCAGCGTCATAAAAGATATTTTCTTACTAGCTTGATTTCCATGAGGTATGGAGTCGATATCTTTTCCTTGAAAAAGAAAAATATAAGTTTTTAAGGCATAAAAAATCAGCAAGAAAAAGAAAAAATAATAATAAATACTAAAAACTGCTTCATTGAGAAGAAAAATATGTCCCCACATTTGGACAAATGCAAAACCTAATAAATAATGAGAATAAAACGCTTTTTGAGTCCACATAGATCCTGATTGAATGATATCTATCAAGGCAGGCATTGATGATGACAGAACATCACTATTTAAAGGATGGACCTCTAAGAGATGAACTCCCATTTTTTTTAAAAGCGGCCAAAACATGTAACTACCAATGATGATACTGCTAACCACGATACCCCAGGGCAAGAGGCTATTTCGCGAAACGGAGGGCAGCACTAATATAATTTCTGTGTTTGAGTTGATATTTTGTTTTGTCAGGCTATTCACTCTAGACCTAACTAAACCAAAACCAAGGAGGGTTATAAAAATAAGTGTATAAAGATTAAGAAATCCAAAAATACTTAAAACATAGGGATATATAATCAGTAAAAAAATAGCAAGGGGTAGCACATCACTGTTTTCCCGAAAAAAACATTTTCTTATTAAAAAAGCGGTATAGATAACAACAAAGGTGCAAAAACAAAGAAAAAAAACTCTCATTGATCCAACCTATGTTTGTAATTTTTCATCTATTAATGATATACCCTGGCTTAAAAGTTCTTACCTTAATTTCAATACACAATCGATTCCCTCACGCCGTAGCAGGAAGACAAAACACCTTAACATATTGTTTTTTAATGTTGTTACTGATTTTCATTTAATATAT
>JABJCF010000373.1 GCA_018665625.1 Nitrospina sp.
AAGAAAAAATTACTGAAAAAGAAAACCTCGTTTACGAATCCTGGAAAAAATGCCTGGACCAGTTGTCTTCATTGAATCACATCACAGGCTTGGTATCGCGGGGCACAGCCATCGAAATTTTATCCAGCATCGCAGAAACCTTTTTATTCCCGGAAAAAAACCGGGATCATTTCATACAAGTAATTCAGCTTTCTGAGGCCGCAGGAATGAATTTCGATTATACATGGGTCATGGGCTGTCATTCTGAGGCTTTGCCACCCTCACCCGAGCCCAACTCATTCATCCCACCTACACTCAGAAGAAAGCATGAACTGCCGCGTTGCAATTCCAAATGGGAACTTGAAAATTGCGAGATTCTACTGCAAGAAATTTTGCAGTCCTCTGAAGAGATTATTTTTAGTTACCCCTCGCAAGATGGCGAAACTGACCTGGAACCAAGCACCCTGCTAAAAGCCTTTCCACAAGCGGAAGGCCTTGTTCTTCCCTCTTCCAAAGTTAAAGATCAAATTTGCAACTTTACTGCACTGGAATCTTTTGAAGAAGAACCGTTTCTGCATTTAAGTGAAGCTGAAAAAAACCGATTTGAATTGGGCCAAAAAAGTGGGGGAACTAATTTACTTAAGTTGCAGGCAAATTGTCCCTTCAGTGCATTCACTCGTTATCGACTTCATGCAAGAGACAACGACATCCCGGATACTGATTTTGACCCTCTGGTTCGAGGCCAATTGACCCACAGAATTTTGGAAATCTTCTGGATAAAAACAAAAACAAAAATTCGCCTGGAAAATTTGCACAAATCCGAGCAGCTCGAGCGCGAAATTCAAAAATGCGTTCATCAGGCAGCTCAGGAACTTTCTGAAAACCTTTCTGAACAACCAGAATTTTTGAAAATGGAAGAATCCAGGAGTTTAACCCTGGTTAAGGAATGGTTAATTAATTTTGACATGCTGCGGGACGATTTTACCGTGCTCAAGTCTGAAGAAAATAAAACAGCTCGAATTAAAGCACTGACTCTGAATTTGCAGATTGACCGCATTGACCAAACACAAAATAACAAGCAGGTCTTGATCGATTACAAAACAGGAGAGGCGAAAACCAGCGAATGGCTGGGCGTTAGAGTTTTATCACCACAACTGCCACTTTACGCAACCCATCTTTCTCCATCTGCGGTCGCTTTTGCTCAGATAAAAAGGGGATCAATGAAATTCCGAGGAGTTAAAGACCCTTCTTTAAATTTCCCCGGCCTTAAAGTATTTTCATATCAAAAACATATTGAAAGCTCTGAGTGGAGTGATTTGCAAGATTTTTGGAAGGAGAAAATTGAAGCACTTGTCGATGAGTTTTTACAAGGTTTCATCTCCATTGATCCGGCACAAAATAAGACAACCTGCCAAAACTGTGATTTCGGAAGTTTTTGTCGAATAGGAACTATTGAAGCGGATGAGCCATGAAACCCACTGACCTTTCTGTTCGAGAGCAGGCACTAGATCCGACACGATCTTTTATTGTTCAAGCACCTGCGGGTTCTGGAAAAACAGAACTTTTAATACAACGTTACCTCAAACTTCTCGGGGGTGTAAGTCAACCCGAAGAAATTCTGGCAATGACATTCACTCGTAAGGCATCGGGTGAAATGAAATCGCGTATTTTCTCCGCTCTCAAAGGAGCAGAAGGAGATTGCCCCCCCGATTCCGAGCATCAACAAAAAACCTGGGATCTGGCGCGAATCGCTTTGGAAAGAAATCAAAAATTTGGCTGGAGGCTCCTGGACAATCCTGCTCGTCTTAGAGTTGTCACTATCGATTCCTTCTGCACTTTTCTAACAAAGCGGACCCCGTTACTGTCAAAACTAGGTGGCCCAACAGAAATTCAGGAAAACATTGAGGACCTCTATTTACAGGCGGCAAAGAAAACGCTTTCAAGAATTGAAAACAACCAAGACACTTATGCCGAACTCATCCGAACTCTGTTGCGGCACCTGGACAATGACAAAAGCGCTTTCTTGTTACGAATCGTGCAATTACTAAAACTACGCGATCAATGGATGATTTCATTTTTTGATAAATATGAAAATATAAAAGAGCACCTACTAAATGATAAGCACCGACAAAAGCTGGCCGGAATATTTTCACAGTTAGTAGAAAAGCAATTGAATGAAACATTCAGGTTATTTCAGACTCAGCTACAACAAGATATTGTTGTATTCGCCACATTTGCAGGATCAAACCTGACAGAAGTAGACTCCCCCATCGCTTCCTTGAACAAGCTAAGCGCCTTCCCATTGCCCAAAGCCAACGCTCTTGGCCTTTGGAAAGGCATTGCTAACCTTCTTTTAACAAACGAAGGAGAGTTGAGGAAAACGGTCAATAAAAACTCCGGGTTTCCTGCGGACAAAACTGCGCTGTCGATTGGAATGAAGAAAAATTTCCTTCAGCTCCTGGAGGTCCTTAAAGAATTTCCCGCTTTAATCCATTCTCTGGCGAAAATCAGTTCCTTGCCTGAACCGCATTTTTCGGACCATGAATGGAATATTCTGCGAACAACCATTCGACTATTACCCGAGATAGATTTACAACTAAGAAATCTACTACAGGAGAAACAACTGACCGATTTCAGTGAGATTTCATTGGCCGCCTTAAAAGCCTTTGGCAGTGACATGAACCCCACCGAGTTGGGAAAATATCTCGATGACAAAATTCAGCATATTCTGGTGGATGAATATCAGGACACCTCTTACAAACAAGAAGAATTATTAAAAAAACTTACCGCAGGATGGGAACCGGGAAAAGGGCAAACTCTTTTTATTGTGGGCGACCCCAAACAATCGATTTACCGTTTCAGGGATGCCGAGGTGGGATTGTTCCTTAAAACTCAGAAAGAAGGGATCGGCAGCCTTAAACTAGAAAATCTTTCTCTTGAATCCAATTTCCGCTCACAGGAAAAACTCGTCACCTGGGTCAATCAATGTTTCCAGAAAATTTTCCCTGTTGATAATGACCCTAATTCAGGGGCCATTGAATTTTCAAAATCCACAGCCGTCCTTAGTGAAGAACCCTATGACGGGGTCGTCCTTCATCCGTTGAATCCAGAATCAGATACCCGCAATACCGCAAAAGAGGAAGCCACAGAAGTTTCCCAATTGATCCAGTCCCTTCGTGTTAATTCACCCAAAGCATCCATTGCGATCCTGGTCCGTAGTCGAACGCATTTGCGAGAAATTATACGCGAATTAGAATCTGATCATGTCGCATTTAAAGCCGAATCTATTTATTCCCTTGCTGACCGTCCTGCCATCATTGACCTTCTATCACTGATGCGAGCCCTTCTTTCTCCTCTCGACCGGATTGCATGGCTTTCCATTTTGCGTGCGCCCTGGGCAGGGCTTTCCCTGCAGGATATTCACAGGTTATGCGAAAAGGATTCCTCTGTATGGGATCGATTGAATGATGAAAAAAATATTTTCACACTTTCAGAAGAAGGACAAAAACAAGTCAGGAGAATCATTTCTGTCCTACAGCCAAGCTTAAACTCCTTACCTTCGAATAATTTTCGCGATCTTCTGGAAAACTGCTGGGTGCAGTTAGGCGGCCCCGCATGCCTTGAAAATACCCCGCCCCGCGACATCGAAACCTTTTTTGATGAAGTAGAACGGATCATGGAAAAGGGAGAGTTAAGCAAAATTGAGCATTTCAATCAGGTCATAGAGAATTTACACGCCAGCCCTCTTACACCTGATGAAAATGCCATTCAAATAATGACAATGCACAAAGCCAAAGGCCTGGAATTTGATTATGTGATTTTGCCTGGACTTGGAAAGCGGCCAAAATCCGCAAACAAAAGATTGGTTTTCTGGATGCCGTTTGGTGATGAATTACTCCTGGCCCCGATTGAGGAAAAAGGGGACAAAGCCGCACCGCTGTATAATTTTCTCGCCGAGCTAGACAAGGAAAAGGATGAGCATGAAATGTTGCGCCTCCTTTATGTGGCAGCTACCAGAGCAAAAAAGCAGCTCCACCTCTTTGGAAAAGCAAAAATCAAAGATGATGAAATAAACCCCGAATCCAATTCATTACTTGAAAGTCTATGGCCATTTATCAGTGAACACTGGGAACCGACAACTTTTATCCGTCCATCAGAACAAGAAACAGGAACTGTTCAGGGTAATATAATTCTCAAACGACTTCCTGCTGATTTCAAACCTCCAGAACCTTTTCCGGCAATTGACAACCAACGGCTCGGAGAAATTGAAGAGGAAAAAGAAGTCAGCCCATTTCTTTGGGCCGGCAATGCAGCTCGCTGCCTTGGTAATGTATTGCACCGAATTCTCCAAACTATCGCAGAAGAGGGTTTAGAAAATTGGCCATTTGAAAGAATAGAGAAAATGGAACCACAAATTAAATCCGCTCTATTGGGTGAAGGACTTCCCTTTGAGCAAACCAATAACACCTTGGCCCTTGCACTGAAAGGATTAAGCAATACCCTAAAGGATGCAAAAGGGCGTTGGATTCTTACCAACCATGAAGATAGCCATTCGGAGTATCCCTTAACTCAGTTATCAGAAAATCGATTTACCCGGAATATAATAGACCGTACCTTTGTTGAAAATGGTATCCGATGGATTATCGATTATAAGACAGGACGTCACGAAGGAGAGAATCTTGCAAATTTCATAGAAAACGAAGTAACGCGTTATGGGCCTCAACTTAATCGCTATGAATATCTACTAAAAGAATATGGAGAAATTCATCCCATTAAAAAAGCGCTTTATTTTCCGATGCTTCAAATCTGGAAAGAAATCTAATTTTTATTTAAAACAAACTTATAAGTGGCAATGACCCGCAGATGAAGTTTCTTTAATTTTTTACTTCAAGGCTTTTCTCTGTTGGCAATTCAATACTAAAACAGCTTCCTTCCCCTAGTACACTCTCCACCTTGATAGAACCATTCATCATGTTAGCCAATCCTTTGGCGATATTCAAGCCAATCCCTGTCCCTTCAGCTAGAGTGGACTCATTTCCCAGTCGGCAAAATGATTCAAATATGTCATCAATTTTATCTTGAGAAATACCAACACCAGTATCTTTGACCTTAATACAGATTGTGTTCTTAGAGGTTTTCTCACATTCAAAGATAATAGAGCCATCAATCTTGTTATATTTGATAGCATTTCCAATCAAATTCAAAAGAATTTGCCTCAAACGTTTAATATCAACCCAAGCAAAAATATCTGAGCCAGAAGTTAATTTATTTATAATTTTTACATTCTTTTCATCAGCCAAAGGTTTAACAATCGCTACCAATTCATCAAGAAGAATCTTTACGTTGACTTCCTTCGGAGAAATAGTCACTAGCCCAGATTCAACATGAGACAGATCAAGCAACTCATTAATAAGATTAAGAAGGTGACTCCCTGCCTTTAAAATATAATCAACATTATTTTTTTGGCTATCTGTTAATGGTTCTTCAAAATTAATTTTTAACACTTGCGCAAAACCAAGAATAGAGTTCATGGGAGTCCTTAGCTCATGACTAATTCTAGCTAAAAACTCTGTCTTTGCCTTGTTGGCCCTCTCCGCTTCTTCTTTAGCCTCAATCAATTTTATTTCTGCCAGCTTTTTTTGTTGCAGGGTTTCCCATTCGCGTAAAACCATTTTTACAATGGTAGGAACAAAAGCCAAAGTTTTTTCAGATTTGACCAGATAATCAAATGCTCCTGCCTTAATGGCTTCAACGGCTTTTTTTTCATCTCCCTGCCCAGACATAACGATTAATGGATATTCGTGACTATTCTTTTCAGAGGCCAACAATTCCATACCGTTACCATCGGGTAAATATAAATCTGTAATAACTATATGAGGAGCTGCCTCTGAAAGAAATGCCTTGGCTTCAAAAATACTTGAAGCCACAAAAAAGTTAGGTTCTTCCAGGTTTTTTCTGAATGCTCTACGTACCGCATCAACATCCGTTTCATCGTCTTCAACTAAAAGAATATGCAGTTTTTCAAGTTTCATAAGAAATTAAATATGCGTTTAAAATAAAGCAATACAACAATGATTAAGGCTTTTAATTTATAGGCAACCGTAAAGTAAACACCCAAGTATACCGTAAAGAAACTAGCATAAAAGTATGAATTGCAACTCTAGTCTAAAATCGTAAATATGCATTGGACTGAGTAGGACATTTTTTTGGATTTTTTTCAACTCAAGGAGAGCTTGATATGATTCAAACGAACTCACATTTGTATTTCATAGTAAGACTCAAGATCAATCAAATGAAATTACGTTTCTGGTGGGAACATCTCAAAAAAATAACCCTATGACCATTTGATTAAGCACTAATCCACCCAGAAATTCACAGGTTTTATTCCAAATACCCGAATAGCAAACTTTTCCTATTCACTAATCTCTCTTCGCTATATTTTTCCAACCTTGTATTTTTATTCATCATTAGTTAATCTTAAGAGGTGTTGGTTCTAATCTTTATTTACACCTGTTAAGGAAACATAATGGAAGACATCCGATATTTCATGGAGGAATCCATTTTCACTGTCGATTCTGAGGCTACAGTGAAAATAGCAGCTGAATTAATGAGAACAAACTCCATAAGTTCACTACTCGTTGCTAAAGGGGGAGCTTACTCGGGATTCCTAACAGACACAGATTTAACTAGAAAACTCGTCGCGAAAAACCTAGATCCCGAGAACACCAAAGTTTCGACCATTGCCAGCAAATCGGTTATTACGATGGAAGCAAATCTTTCGATGGCAGACGCTTACGACTGCATGAAGGAAAAAAATATTCGTCATTTAGCCATTACTGAAAAAGGAAATATTATTGGCATTCTTTCCATTAAGGATTTTGCAAACTATTATCACAACAAGCACTCTCAAGACGATGGAGAAAAAGGTAATATTCAATATTATATGCAAAGCACTATAGCTAATATCGAATCGTACGAAACCGTTGTTACGGCCGCAAAAAAAATGGCTGAAAAAAAAGTCGGGGCCTTATTGGTGACAGAATCAGGGAAAGCAAAAGGAATACTTTCCGAGTCAGCAATAACAAAGGACCTTGTAGCGCAAGGCATTAACGCAGAATCCACCAAAGTTTCTTCCATTCTCAACCGCGAATTGATAACAATCGACCATAGCCAATCGATGCATGATGCCTATCAGTTGATGAGGGGGAATAATGTCCGACAACTTTTCATCACTCGAGGTAAAAAGATTGCAGGGATGCTCTCCATAAAAGATTTTGCGAATTATTATAATTTTAAGTTTTGCAAACAAATAAATGATGAAGACAGAGTACAGCATTATATGCAAGAAAACCTGGAAACTATCCCAGAAACCATGACCGTATTACAAGCTGCCGAGATAATGAAGGAAAAGGAAATCGGGTCCCTTCTGGTAAAAGATCTAGAAGAAATTATAGGAATCGTAACCGAAGAAGATTTCACGCGAAGGGTTTTAGGTAGCAAACTGGATCCCAACTCAACCACCGTCTCAAAGGCTATGCGGGCACCCTGCAAAATGGATGAAAGTCAAACTATGGACAAGGCCTTAACCCTCATGCATGAGCACGATATTAAATATGTCTGCATCACAGACAAGGGCAAAATAGTTGGTATTATTTCCCTTAAAGATTTAACCATATACTATAAACATAAGTATATCGTCGCCAATGATCTGGATGAATCTGGAATTCCATAGTTCCAATCCCACACATCTGATCGCACAGTTATCACTCCACATTTGAATAACTTCAAGTGAAAAACTCCAAAAAGAATCCAACTGAAATAGTAATAATAACTGGAAATGATTTACGCCACCAATATTTTCTTAAGCAATTAAATTCCAAACATAATATTGCGGCTGTCTTCATACAAGAATCCAATTTCCCGACACCAAACTCAGAAAAACAAGAGGAAAGTGATGCATGGAGTTGGTTCTTTGAAAGGAGAAATTTGTTCGAAAAAGAAACAATCACTCCAAAATTAAAAATTAAGACTCAAAATGAACCTGAAACTTTCTATTTAAAATATAACGACCTAAACTCATTAAAAACGTTATCTCTCATCCAAAGATATTCCCCAGGTTTCATCGCTGTATTTGGAGCCGGCATTATTAAAGAAAGAATTTTATCCAGCTATCCGAATTCCATCTATAATCTACATGTAGGAATACCTGAATTCTACAGAGGGTCTTCATGCAATTTTTGGCCAATTTATAATTGCGATTTTAAAAATTTGGGTGCGACTATCCACAGAGTTGAAAAAGGAATTGATACTGGGAAAGTTGCTGGGGAAAGTTTCATAACCTTGGAATCTACAGACAGCGAACAAACTTTGATGTGGAAAACTTTGCAGGTAGGAACCAAGCTAATGGAAGAAACCATTCAAAAATGGAAAAACAATTTACTCTCATTAAAGAAACAAGAGCGAACCGGAAAACTTTACAAAATAAAAGAATTTAAACCTGCAGCAATTCTAAAAGTAAAAAAAATGGTGGAATCTGGTGAATTGAAGTCTCAGTTGCAATTGGCTCTAAACAAACGTATTTAAAATCTAAACAAACCCTATATTATTAATTAATAAATTTATTCATATGCACTTAAGAACTAAATATTGTCTTTATATTATTGTGCTCATATTTGCAGTACTAGTTAGCCCGGCCTATGGTCAAGATATAGAAGAAGAAAAGTTTACTACTCTTGGCCCTATTGGAATATCCAATAAATATAAAATACCGGAAAATAGAAGAGCGATCATATTTAGGATCAAGAATTATACTTCCCGAAGCATTAATCAGATATTTGGAAGAGTCTTTATGATTAGCAAGCTTGAGACCGACCCGAACAAGAAGTTTTTACTAATAAACAACCCTCATAAAGGTGGGAACATTTTAAAGGGCAAGCCTCATCGACCTGGAACGGTTTCAGAGTGGAATTTCACCTTGGCACGAAAGCCAATTAAAGGAAACAAGGATATCGAATACACCTTACAGATTCATCCCCGTTCCATTTTCTTCTCAAACATCGAACCTAAACAAAAACCTAAAGGAGCCAATGAAAACCCCTAGTAATTCTATAGCCCTTCCGACTCACTCATAGCCCCTCTGCAAGCTGTGGAACGGATTGCCTGTAAAAGCTCATTGCAGGTAACATCGCCTTTTTTGAAAATTTTCTCGACATCCCCTTGAAGTCGCCCTCTTTCTTCAAGTGTTAGTTCTTTAGCGGAGATAATCATTATGGGAATCGTTCGCCACAATGGGTTTTGCCGCAAACGCTGAACCACTTCGAAACCGTTTATTCCAGGAATAATAATATCCAGCAAAATTAAACCAGGAATTTCATTAGCATTCAATCTTTCGAAAGCAGATGGGCCATCAAAAGCTTCAATAACATTCCAGCCATCCTTTCCCAGCATTCGGCTTAGTGCCTCACGGTTAATGGCATCATCCTCTACAACCATAATGGAGAATTCACGCGAAGTTTTCTTATATTTTTTTAAT
>JABJCF010000374.1 GCA_018665625.1 Nitrospina sp.
AATTAGAAAGACCGCCAAAAGAGACTTCATGGAAGACGAGGCCATAGAGGTATAAGCAAAACGGAAAGTGTGCCAATTTACTGGCACGAGGGCGCGTGGGATTATCTCTAATTGACACGAATCTCGCATATTAACAAGTTTGCGATGTCAAATAATCTGCTAAAACTTCCCAGCACGGTTTTTCAGGTAACCCTTGTTTTTTGATATAAGTCTCCATGTGTTGGGCATAGCATTCTTGATCGATCTTCAACTCGCGGTTCCAATCCATATCTCCGTTTCCCGTCCAATAGAAAGAAGATTTACCAAGTTTAGCGGCTAAGTGTTTGGTCTGAATATCAAAAAAGTTTCTCTTACTGGGAGTGAGCGTTAAAAAAACAACCGGCTTTTTATAAATCACGGCAAAGTTAACCGCGGTACTGCAGGAACAGAGAACAAAACTGGAGTTCTTGACCAACTTTTGAGTTTTTCCTTGAACTACCTTTCTTCCTTCAAAGGGATTGCCCCTCTCTTCGTAATTGACTCGAGGGTGGGCAGCCACTACAACCGAGCATCCAAACTCCCTCTCAACTAATCGAAAGAAACTATTCCAATAGGCAAAATACTCCTCCGCCGAACACGGGAATGAAGCGCCTAGAGTTTCTTCCACGATATAGTTATCGCGATGAAATGGACCACCATTATCCAAAAAAACCACATTCTCAGGGCCAATGACTTCCTCAGTATCACCCAACCCCTGAAGATGCTGGTCATAGTCATATGAATGCGTGTCCAAAATTTTAGTATTAGCACCTCTCAAGTGAGCAATTCCCCCTGACAAGGGAGCAGCACCTCCAAGAAGAATAAAATCTAAGGGGCGCAACCCGAGCTGCACAAGCGGTAATCTTCTTAGAAGAAAGTTTGCGGCCATAGAGGGCTTACGGATGAATTTATCAAGCTGCGTTTGGATACTGCTTTCTTCCGGCGGTATCGGCAAATTACTTAACCGCATCGTTCCCCATAAAGCCTTTGTGCTGGCGATATGTCGTAAAACATTCCAAGTTTTGATTTCGAAGAACTTAGCTGCCATCAATATGTCTCGAGAAGTCAGACCAGCAATGTTATCGAAAAGAAATCCCTCCTCCTCGAAATACCGCAATCCCGAAAATCCATCCAAGTCTGAATCTTGTTGGTCTGCTTGGAGCTCCGGCCGAAAGATACTCGAGCAGTCCCAATATTCTACAGAGAACCCCCGCTTTTCCAAAACGTCGATGCCAAACCTATCGTGGGCGAATTTGGAATATCGGTCTTCACGTAAAAAAATGATTCGTTCGGAGATCATTGGGCCGTAACATTTATAAGATAGTCAAGTATCAACTAAGTAACTCTAGGCTCTAAGAGTCCGTGCAAAAAGGCAAACCATTCAAACTCTGAGTTCGACATATGTCAGGTTAAAACAAATGTTGGATAAAAAAATTTACAGAACCCAACTCAATAATCTTCAACAACCATTTTTCTTCATCAATACTCATATCAGATCTTGAATAAAAAATCTTAACGCGATAACTGATTTCAGCTAAAAATAGACCCGAACTATAGGTTTTGGATAAACATTTTCCAACTTTAATTATGAGCAACACTGGCAAGGTAGCACAATATTATGCATTTCGTGACAACTGATTCATTCTTTACTTTCATGTTAATTACAACCTCTTTATTAAGGATTGTACAGGGAGGCTTAGAATGGAGAAATCAAGGATTTCATAGGCGTGGATGCTCCCTATGAAAAACAGGAAAGTCCGGAATTAATTGTCGAAATCGATAAATATGACACGGGTTACTGTATAGATATAATTCTAACCTATTATGAAAAATAAATATTTATCTAATAGGCAACTTCGCTCGCTAACATATGAAGCACATCAAAATAAGATTCGTAATATTTAAATATAACCGGCCTCCACAATCCAATTCGACTCTGATTTTCCACAAATACCAATTGGCTTGGATGATTCGGATGCATTATAAACTTCGAACTACTTTATCTTGGCCCCATTTTTCAGCATACTTATCCGTTGCCGAGCGAACAGCATCATCTACATTCAAACCACCATCTACTGCTTCAAGATACCATTCAACAAACTCACCTATTCTCTGGCTGGCCTTTCCATCCCG
>JABJCF010000375.1 GCA_018665625.1 Nitrospina sp.
AACGTGACCCAGTGAGGTGGGTATAGTCACTGTCCCATCGGGGATTACTTGATTTTTTCCCCATAGATGAAAGATCACGCCATCGGTTTTACCTGCGGCCTCAGCAAGAGCCTTCACTTCTTTAGGGTCTTCAATATCAAGAATGGCCACTCGACCTGTATCTATCTCAACTTGATGATCATGAAACGCACGGTTCCATTGAATCAGAGGAACATTTTTCCTTGCGAGATCTTTGGCAATAAAATATTCGACAGCTACCATTCTTGCATCGGGAGCGGTAGTTTCAAATAGCATGCACTGAAGAATTTCGCCTCCTTGAATTCCTTTACAATAATGATGGTAGGGGCCACCCACCGTTCCATCTGCCATCATGTGGGGTGCTTGCACATGAATGGTATATCCATCCGCTGGCCCATTGCCACCGCTGATGGCAGGAGTTGCAAGGAATCCCATAGACAATAAACCTATTACACTCATCATGAAAACCGATTTAAACGTATGTCGCATTGTTACCTCCAGTTAAAGAATGAAAAAAAATGATTTCGTTTTGGATTGTAAGTTTAAGAACGAATCTTTCCTGCTTTACAAAACCAACTCAATAAACCTAATAGATGTAAGCGACACTTTTCTGTCTCTCTTATATCTAGGATAAATTCTAATTTATAACAGGCAATAAGAAAATAGCGGCAAAGACTAAATTTATGAGGTAGGAATTAAACTTTTTTGTAGTAGTTATACTACAAGGAATTCACGGGTCTGTAGAGAGTTGGATGCTGAGTTGTTATGAGACAAGCCCCATCTTTAAAGCGTAACGGATGAGTTCTGCATTGTTTTGCAAATCCATTTTTTGGAGGATACGTGCTCGATACGTGCTGATGGTGTTTATACTGAGGCAAAGTTCATCCGCAATTTCCTTAATCTTTTTACCCGATGCCAAACCACGGAAAACCTGAAACTCTCTATCTGTCAATATTTCATGAGCCGGTTTTTCTGAATTGCTTGTGAGATCGGTAACAAGCTTGTCAGTCAGTTCGGGTGATATATATTTTCCACCGGATGCTACTTTTCGAACGGCTTCAACAAGAAGTTCCGAAGCACTGGCTTTTCCCAGATAACCCGAAGCACCCGCTTTTAAAAATCTTGTTCCATAATGGTCTTCGGGAAATATACTTAAGATTATTACAGGTAGTTTTGGGTGGGTGGCCTTAAGTTCGATTAAAGTATCCAATCCATTTTTTTCGGGCATATCGAAATCAAGAAGAAGCAGATCTACTTTTGTATTTTGAATTATTTTTAAAACCTCATTGCCATTCTCAGCTTCAGCTACCACTTCCAAATCAGAATGTTCCGAAAGAATGGTTTTAAGTCCTTTTCTGACCACCTCATGGTCATCGGCAATCAGAATTTTGATGGAATTTTTATTTGAAGCATTCATGGTTTCTTAAGTAGAAGTGTAATGATAAGCATCGTACCTTTTCCAGGGGAGCTTTCAAAGTTTACTTGTCCATCCCACGGGTGAACCCTTTCTTTAATTCCAATAAGACCTAACGACTCAGGACTTTCAATATCTTTCTCTTTAATTCCGACACCATTATCTGCAATGACATAGGTTAAAGTTTCTTTTTCACGGCTCATCCTGACTTGAACTCGGCTGGCATTGGCATGTCGCAGGATATTTGTAACGGCCTCTTGAAAAATTCTAAATAAAGCTGTTTGTAGATTTTTATCAATATCGACATGGTCTTGAAGGCAATTGAGATCAAATTCGAGATCATGTCTTTTTTCGTATTCCTTGGATTGCCAGGCGATGGCTTCACAAATCCCAAACGCATCGAGAATAGGGGGCCGAAGCTCTGTTGCAATATGCTGAACTGATTTTATGGTCTCGTCTATGGTTTTGGTCATGGACTTGACCTGATCTTTTAAATCGGTTTGGTCTGCAGGAAGTTTTTTATCAATGTGAATCGTATCCATTTTTAAAGCAGTCAAAGCCTGACCCAACTGGTCATGAACTTCTCGAGCTAGACGAGATTTTTCTTCCTCACGAATCATTTGAATTTGGTTGTTAAGCTTGCGATACTGCTCTTTAGATTTGACCAGGTCTTCAGTTCGGGATGTAACTATATCCTCCAGATTATTCCTGTGAGCGTTCAACTCTTCATCTATTTGTTTTCTTTCAATAGTATTTGCAATCAAACCCCCAATGGACAAGAGGACTTCCTGACTATGTTGGTACCAGGAAGGGTGAGTATCTGTATATAAAAACAAAACCCCTACAAGATTATTGAAACTTTTTAAAGGAACTATATAGTGCCCGTGAGGTGTCATGTCCGAAAAAGTTCTTTCATGCCTTGAGTCGGTATCACAGCTTTCACTCATAAGTAACTCTCCAGAAGCCGCTGCGCGACCACAAAGACAATCACCAAAAGGAACAATTTGTTCTTTATCAATAAACTCCTGGCTAAAATCGCCAATTGTGGTGAGCAGTTTTAAAACTTTTTGATTATTGTCTGCCAGGAAAACGCCGGCTTTATTCTCCACTTTAAGACCCTCGAACTCCGTAAGAGCTTTCATGGTGTTTTGCAATATTTCCACAAGATTTCCTGGTTTCTGCAGAATTTGGGAAACCTTATGTAAAATTCGATATTCAACGGTGACTCGTTCGTTCGAGGCGCTAGAAGTCATGGAGATTTAAACCTATTATTTAATTAAAAAAAAAGTCCCCTACAATCGAGGGAAAAAATTGAGGCGTTAAATGATAAAGAATTCCAAGGATTAATAATTCAATAAAGCCGATTGTCCAAATCCAGGTTAAAGCGGATTTAGAAATCATAAGGCCATCCCGGGATTTTGCCCAATAGAAACTCCATATATATATTGCGCTTAAAATAAAAGCTACAGGAATGGCAATTTTCCCACCCCATTGGAAAAGCGACCATAGAATAGCCTTCATGAAGAAGAGGGCTATTATCGATACTGCAAAAAATAAAATTATAACGATAGGATTCAATGTTAATTTATTTTTATCCACAATCAGGAAGAAAAATTACTTTTTGGATTCCCAGTTAGCAAATTAAAAGGTGGCTATAAAATAGCGCCGTGTTTTTTCAGTAGTTCGGCGATGTCCAGATTTCCATTAGCGATTGCTAAATGCAATGGGGCACGTCCATCTGAACCTTTTGCATTGACGTCGCCATTTTTTGAAATGAGTAGTTCAACAATTTTTACCTGATTCCATTGTGCGGCATCGTGCATCGGGGTTTCACCTTGATTGTCTGGGGTGTTTATTTTCGATCCTTTATTAATAAGAAACTTGGCAATTTTAAGATGCCCTTTTTCTGCGGCCCAATGTAAAGGCGTGCGCCCGAGTCTATCTGTGGAGTTTATTTCTGCACCTTCGCCTAGAATATTTTTAACTATTTGAATATTTCCCGAGGCAACGGAAGTGTGAAGTGGGGTATGTCCCCATTCCGCATGGCTATTCACCTTGGCACCCGCCGCAAGCAATTCGTCTGCTGCAAGGAAGCTGTTTTGGTCGATAGCCAAATGTAGAGCCGAATAGCCATATTTATCGGCAACGTCCAACTCTGCGCCATTGTCGAGAAGCAGGTTTACCATTTCGGGTAAATTTTCTAAAGACGAGACATGCAAGGGTGTCAGGCCTTCATGGTCTGCGAGGTTGGTGTCAGCCCCCTGCGATAAATAATAAGGAACCATTTTCGTCTGTTTGTGGAAAATGGAATGATATAGCGGTGTTATGCCTCTTTTATCCTGAAAATTAATATCGATGCCAATTTGCAAACGCTTTGCATCTTCTAATTCACCTAATTCAATTGCTTTGTAAAGCCGATTAATGGTTTCGCTAGCGGCTTTAATCCCTCTTTTTTTATTGTTAAAAAATGAGCCGACACGATCCGACGCAGAAACATCATTAATATGCAAAGCTTTTTCAAGATTATTTTGCGGAGCAATTTGGACATCCATCTCTATTCGTTCCACAGCATGGGCCACTCGTATTTCCTCAACAGCTCTTTTTTTTGCATCAAATAAAGTTTTACCGGTTTTTATCCCAAAAGTTTTTGTCTTGTCTGCCCAGGAAGGTTGGATTGCAATAAAAAATGCAAACCAAAAAATAGCTGAATTTGTGAAGAGTTTTATCATCTTATAATTGTGCCATCGAAAATTAAAACAGGCAAGCGAGGAACTATTACAGAGTCAGGTTGCGTCACAGATATAAAATAAAGAAGGTTAAAGGTGCTCAGCCAAAATTGGCATTAATCGTTTAGTAAATTCAATGGCATCCGCTCTGTTGAGATGCGACCATTCCGGGCAATCAAAGCCATTCAATTCTTTATAGTCTTCAAAATGGATTCCAGGTGCTCCTGTAGTTTTAATAATCCGGTCCCAGAAATGTTCGCGTGGGGTGAATTTATTTTCCATTTCCCGAAGTTGCCCGGTAGAAGGCAAGCGGAGGAAGATAACTTTTCCTCCCTTTTTTCGGATTTGTTCTACATGCGTTTTGGTTTTATCCAAGATCATTTCAACAGCCTTGCCGAAATCTGCTTTTGCTTCTTCCGCTGTTTTTCCTTTGGGTGGAGGAGGGGGTGTGAATAATGGAATCCAGATTTGTTGAATGCGTTTTTGCAAAGCAGAATTATTTGCAGAAAATTCAGTCATTGCCCCTTGTCTCTCTGCATCGATGTCATGGAAATGGGGAGGAAGTTCTGGTTTGGTTTTTACTTTTTCACGGTTCGGAATTTTAAGATCAAGCAAAAGTTGATTGAGCGTCAAGTCACTATCATTTAAAAACGAAAACCTTTTTTCTATGATTCGTGATACATAATGGCCGAATTTTTGCGTGGGACTCCAATCACGAAAATGTTTTAAATGGTTTAAGGGACTTTTCATAGGCGGCCCACCGGGAGCAAAGAAAAGACCGGGGACTACCCCTACAATAACCGTTCCAGAATATTCTGAATGATTGGCGAGATCTTCAAGATAGGGACCGGGATTGGTGCCGACTGTTGCAAGCTGCAAAGGTCGCCGTGAAAATTCCTTTTCAAATATATCCATATCAAAATCAAAAAGCATTCTCGAAGACCCGATCAAAACAGTTCGACCGGGTTCCTCGTCTACGATTGCCCGTCGACTGGACCAGAGGTCTTCTGTATCATTTAAGGAAGGAGCATACCCGATGCTTCGGACATAAGTTTCCCATCCCACTGTCAAAATAACAGTAAGAATTGTAGTAAGAGCGGCAAGCAGCAACCAATGATGTTTTGGTATGATGCGTGTGAGCTCGTAAGTTTTAAAACTGGAAGTAGATGAAGGCATTCGCCCCTCCCTGCATTAAAATTAATCCAAATAACATGGCGGTCCAAATGACCACCACCCACCATGCAGGTAGATCTTGCATGGCATGTTCGAGTCTTTTTTCATGAAGATACCAATGGGTCGTCAGTAAAGTTCCTACCACAACCATGACCTGAATTATCTCCAGAGTGGGTAAGATTTGATCCCCATTTCCGTTGAAGTTAAAAAGCGAGCCCATTATCATCCACGCCGTTCCAAAGTCGTTGGCGCGAAAGAATACCCAGGCAATACTGACAAAGATGAAGGTTGTCAAGGTTAAGAAAAATCTTCCGCCCAGAGTTTTTACCCATTGAATACCACTGAAGTTTTGCCGCAACAAATGTTCGATGACCAGATACGCCCCATGAAGAAGGCCCCACACGATGAAGGTCCAGGAAGCTCCATGCCAAAGTCCACCTAGAAACATAGTGAACATGAGGTTGAATAATGTGCGTGAAGTGCCATGACGATTGCCACCCAGTGGAATATAGAGATAGTCGCGCAACCAACTGGAAAGGGTGATGTGCCAGCGTCGCCAGAAATCAGAAAACCCGATCGCTGCGTATGGCGATCGAAAGTTGTCGGGTAATATAAAACCAAGACAAAGTGCAACACCAATTGCACAGGTGGAGTAACCGGCAAAATCACAAAAAATCTGAGCTGAAAAAGCCAGCAGACCCAGCCAGGCGTCGAATATAAATATTGATTCGCCTTTGAAATTAAAAACGGTGTCAGAGGCGGAAGACAACATTCCATCAGCAAGAACCACTTTCTGAAAAAGGCCGAGAGTTATGAAGTAAAGTCCCCATCCAAATTGATCACGGTTAGCGCGTTTGGGTTTTTCACACTGTGGAAGAAAATCTGTGGCCCGGACAATGGGCCCTGCTACTAACTGCGGGAAGAAGGTGACATAAAGCGCGAAGTCAAGAAACGACTTACAGCGTTCCGATTTTTTAAAATAAACGTCAAGCGTGTATGAGAGAGTTTGAAATGTGTAAAATGAAATGCCTACAGGAAGAATGATATCCAGCTTTGCTGGAGTGAATGAAAAGCCAGCGAGACTTGCCAGCTCAATAAAGTTTTCCAGCAGAAACTCACCGTATTTAAAAAAGCCAAGTAAACCCAGATTGACCGCAAGACTGACGGACAATAACAATCGCCGTTTTACTTGCACTTCTTCTTTTGCCAAAGCCTTGGCCACATACCAATCGGCCAGTGTTGATATCCAAAGTAAAATTACAAAAGGGGGATTCCACGCTGCATAAAAAATATAGCTTCCAATAAGGAGAATAGATTTTTGTATGCGCCAGGAAGAAACCGTGTAATGCAGTCCTAAAATGACGGCAAAGAAAACGACGAAGGTAAGAGAGTTAAATAACATTTAGCCTATTCTATATTAAAACCAAAATCTCAGATTTCAGGTTCTTGTTTCCAGATGACTTCTTTACTACTGTTTTTTACAAATGCGGTTTCGTCTTCGCCGTTTTCGTTCAGAGTCACAGGGTCATTAACGTCAACTACCATTGCCGAAACTTTTTCCATAGTTCCTCCAAGTTGTAGAAAGATCTGGTCTCCGTTTTCGAGAACGGTGCTTTTATAGACGAATAAAAAATTATAGTAATGCGAGAAATGTAGCGGAGTGTCGCCGTAAATGTCTAAAGCTTCTTCATCGTCCATTATAAAAATTTCATTTTAAAAACCCTAATTCCAAACTTTAAGTATTGATGGAAGAAATAGGAATCATAAAAATTGTTATTCTCCAAAAGGTATGATAAACCATTTCTTGTGAGTGAGAATACTATTCAGAAAAAGCTTATCCTTCCTCTTGTTACCTTATTGAAACAAGGTGTAGAGCCTTCCCGTCTTTCATTGGCACTGACATCGGGTGTCATAATCGGAGTCTTTCCGATATTAGGAATCGCAACCATTGCCTGTACTGCCGTGGCCGCTTTATATCGATTGAACCTTCCTGCTATTCAACTGGCAAATTATCTGGCTTTTCCGATGCAGATTATTCTGTTTTCCCCTTTTCTGTATATAGGTGAAGCATTAACTGGAAATTCTCTTGAAGATATTTCCAAAGCCAAGTTGGTAGAGACTTTTAATCTTGGATTTCTCCCTGCAATTCAAGAATTGACACAATATTTTATTCTCGCTTGTCTAGGGTGGGCTCTGGCTCTTGTGCCTTTGTTTGTAGCCTTATATGTTGTTTTAAAAAAGCTGGCTGTCCGTCTCCAATCCACTTTTGAATAAACCGGCGCTCTGATAATTCAGAGATGTACCGTATTTTAAATATTACGATAAGCCGGGAAGAAGAACTTTAAGTTCTTCTGCAATCATACCAATCGCCAAACTTCCCAAGAGAAGCCCCATAATTTGATGAATAAACTTAGTTCCGGTTTTACTAAGTCTATTTAATATCATCTTGCTCAGTGTCAGGGTTACCCATATAAGGAACCCGATCAAAATAAACTCGGATAAGAATATCATTCTTTCAAATGTGGTAGAAATTTCAGCGGATTGAATGATAACAATACTAAGGGCTGCAGGCCCGATAAAAAGTGGGAAAGTGAGCGGCATTAAAGAGATATCCTCTTTTTCATCAATTTCATCCTTTGAAAACAGGTAGGAGCTTTTTGCATTAGTTAGCATGGTAAAAGATATATAAACCAGAAATATTCCACCAATTAGTTTAAAGGCGGACATTTTTATTCCAAAGAAGGCAATGATATATTTCCCAAGCAAAAATGAAAGGATTAATAAAATTACCGCTGAGCAGGATGTTTTCAATGCAATGGACTTGTGTTCTGCTTCTGTTTTGTGTGAGGTCAATGCAATGTAGATAGGAATGTTGCCAATCGGGTCTATAACAGCAACAAGAATAACGAAGGTTTTAATGAGTTCAGTGGAATCCATCTCTTGCTCAAGGTTTTTTTTGTTTGGTTTTATTATACAAAAAATGCAGGATAAAACTTCCCAACGACATTTTAAATATCCAACTTCCCCAGAAGCGCCAGGGGTTTTTATCCATCAATATTTTTATCTCTCCTTCATTTGCCGTAAAGGTGCTCATTTGCCCAAGATAAAGACTTTTAAAAGAAGAAAAAATCAGTAGAGCGCCAAAAACCAAAAGGACAAAGTTCAAAGCCGTTTTACGGATGTCGGGATCCAAAAGGTAGTTAACTGAAAACCCGAGAAGAAGTATCATTGTTACGGCTATAACAGTAAGGGTATCCATTAGATATATTTTACCTGAAAAGTGTGGGATTTGGCAGGGCAGAGCGCAAACGTAAAATATGGATGTGGAGGCAGAAATTTTTTTTCAGGCAGGCCAACTATTAAGACGCCCTGGTAGGCGGTGATCGGGAATTATAATTCCAGTCCGAATAGTTTCATATAATAGGAGAAGGTATTCTTAATTGTTAAAATTCCTACCACCTCATTGTTATCTGTCACCGTAATATGGCGGGTGTTATTGTCAGTCATAAATTCTACCGCTTCGAAAATATGTTGATTGGTATCCATGGTGTAAAGCGGAGTACTCATAATAGTAGAAACGGGATCTGAGGGGGACCGCCCTTCCCCAACAACTTTTCGTGTGAAATCTCTTTCTGTTACGATGCCAATATGTTTTCCATTTTCAGTAGTGATAAGCGCGCTAATATTTTTAGAATCCATTTGTCCCGCTGCTTCTTGAATGGTTGTATTCACATCGACACTCTTAACGGGTGTCGTCATAAAATCCCCCACTTTTTCCTTTGGATTTTCAGGTTGTGGTAATGCGCTCATTGAAGGCTCCTGATTGTTGGAATGAACTTAGTTAATCAAAAAAATTATTATAAATAGTTTTATATAAAGGCTCTCCCTAGACAGCATCTTTTAATATTCTGGGAGACCCTTAGCTTTACATAAAATAAACATTTTTTCATCATTTCTGTATATTTTTTTTGAATTACATAACTTCGTCAGGGGCATTTAATATCATTACATTAACCTTGTAGTTTCTTGGGGCTGGGTTGCGGAACGCCATTTTATGAGCAGCCAGATCCAGGTAATAATTATGCCTATCCAGCCAGAATAAAATACGCCATTAGAAAGCATTTGATCAACAGCCCATAAATCAAACTGGTTGAAAAGATTTCGCCAGTCATGAGCTTCCATGCCTAGTCCGCCGATCAGAGGCAAATTCAGATATCGACCATCAGCCATATAGATACCCACATCCAGAAAATTCCCGAAAAACCAGAATAAGGAGAAACCTGTACCCGAAATATCTCTTTTGTAGATAAAAGCTATTAAAACAATAAAGGGGATAAGTAGCTGGTTTAAAGAGCCTCCTAAAATGGTCAGAGTGCGGTTCCCAAATATCGCGAATAAAACGTGACCCGCTTCATGGAACACCAGGTTAACGCTATGGATAAATGAAGATAAAAATGACCCATCTTTTAATATGGGATCTTTGGGAAAGAAAATGATATGCGCTAGAAACACAATGGATAAAAAAATGAAGGCCGGGGTGGAAATCGGTTTCCAATCCTGCCAGAAAATCGAAAAAGCAGAAATTCCTATTTTGCTGCCATCGTCCTTTATGGGCTTCAGGTCATTGTCATTCGCGATGGCTGCTTTTTTTTGGGACTCAACCCGCTCCAGATATTCAGAGTACTTATGAAAAATGATGCCGCAATGAAGACAGGCTTCAGAGTCAGCTTGTTCATGTTGGCATTTTGGGCAGATCATTAGCTAAAATATGAGGTTCCATTGTTAAGTTATAATAGGGTATTTGCTGCCATATTTCACTAATAGGCGTGGTTGATATTAAAACTGGTATTATTTAAAGAACTGTTATATAATGCCCTATACTTTAAGTGGTTATAGCCGTCTAGAGAATTACAGGTGTAGTGCCAAGTTAGTATTTGGTTGAGCAATTTCCGGCCTCAGGCCCCAAGATTTTCTCCCCCGTTTTCTCACAAAAGCTCAAACCCCCTAAAATTATTTTTGTTAGAGGACCTCAGGTCTTTTCTGACAGCGCCTAATTTTGTCTTTAGGCGTTTTCATATTCTATTAATTAAGGAAATTATGCTAACCAACACAGCACCACAAACACCCACAGTGCCACAAACACCTAATGGTTTCGATATTCTAAACTTGATTGAACCTCTTTGCAGAGCGGTACATGATGAAGAGTATACGACTCCCACACCCATTCAAACCAAAGCTGTTCCTCCCCTTTTAGAAGGTCGCGATCTTTTGGGTTGCGCACAAACTGGAACAGGAAAGACAGCGGCATTTGCATTGCCAATTCTTCAACGGTTGACAGAAAATTATCAGCCTGCGGGCCCAAAAGGAGTTCGATCTTTGATATTAACCCCAACCCGAGAGTTGGCGGTTCAGATCAGTCAAAGTTTTGATATTTACGGGCGATACTTAAACTTAAAGCAAACTGTCGTTTATGGCGGTGTCAGACAAGAGAAACAGGTAAAAGCACTCAAACGTGGAGTAGATATTTTAGTAGCTACCCCCGGCAGATTGCTGGATTTATATAATCAGAAATGTTTACGGCTGGACAAAGTAGAAGTGTTTGTTCTTGATGAGGCTGATCGCATGTTGGACATGGGTTTTTTGCCTGATGTTAAAAAAATTCATTCAGCAATTCCCAAGACAAACCAAACCATGTTGTTTTCAGCCACTCTTCCTCAAGAAATACAACGCCTGACCAAAAGTTTTCTAAAAGATCCGGTAAAAATTGAGGTAGCTCCGCCATCGACCACCGTTGAAAAAATTGAACAGCGAGTGTTGTTTGTAGACCGCGAAAATAAAGGGGCTCTACTTAGATCCATGCTGGAAGATGTGAGTATTGAAAGAGCTCTTATATTTTCCCGCACCAAACATGGCGCTAACAAGATCGTTAAAAGTCTTGGCAAAAGTAAAATCAAGGCAGATGCGATTCATGGAAATAAATCACAATCGGCCCGAATGGATGCGTTAAATAAATTCAAAACAGGAAAAGTTCGCGTTCTGGTTGCAACAGACATTGCTTCCCGAGGTATTGATGTGGATGGAATCACACATGTAATAAATTATGAACTTCCGAATGAGCCAGAAAGTTATGTTCATAGAATCGGAAGAACTGCAAGAGCAGGTGCTATGGGAACTGCCTTGTCCCTATGCGATTTGGGAGAGCTCGGATATTTAAGAAGAATAGAGCAGGCAACCAAAAAATCGGTCGAGATGGAAAAGGATCATGAATATCATTCGGATGCGATAGCATCTAAAAGAAGAAGTTCTTCAGGTTCCAAGAGCCGAGCTCCGCAAAGGAAAAGGAACTTTGGGTTCCGTCCATCCTCAGGGAAAAATAGTAAGCCAGCATCGAGAAAAGGTCGCCCATTTCGAGGGAAAAGAAATTAATCATCACGAAATAGGGTTAGGCCGTATTGGTTTTGGTTGGTGAGTTTTGATTTATTTCTGAAAGCGAAGTGTCTCTCAGAATTAGATTTGGTATGATAAAATTGACTTAAAGAAATTATAAGGTGATTTATTATGCTTAAATTCATGGCATGGTTTTCAGCTTTCGTCACCATCGGGTTCATAATATTGTTGGTTTTTGACTACGGCTGATCGATTAGGAAGGATTAAAAATATAAGGCCAGGTTAATGAAGATCACACCCTCTTTAGTCAAAGCGTTTATCATTTTTCCTATGAACGTTATGGGAGTGATCCCTGGGTTCCTTCTATGGTGCTCGCGCGAAGGTGGTGTGTTAGAGAAATATTATCCCAGCTTTGATCTGCTCCGATCTTTCCCTGGTGGACTTTTAATGGGGGCTGGTGCCAGCTTGTGTTGGATTTCGGTCTCCTTATTTTCTGAATATGGAGGTGGAGGAACACCCGCCCCTTATGATCCCCCAAAAATTTTTGTAGCCCGTGGGGTTTACTCTCGAGTTCGAAATCCAATGATGATAGGGGTGATCATGGTTTTGTTGGGAGAGGCGATGTTATTCGGTTCCTTACCTGTTTTCATTTGGGCTTTTATTTTTATTCAAGGCTGTTTGGTTTTAATACCCTTTTGGGAAGAGCCAGATCTGGAACGCAGGTTTGGAGAGTCTTATCTCGAATACAAACACAACGTGCCGCGGTGGTTACCTAAATTTAAATCAGAATTTCAGATAAACAAAAATGGGTGACGAGAAAGAAAAATTTTCACTGATCGATTGGATAGGAAGCGCAATCGGAATCGTAGTGATCGGATTTATTGTTTTTATTTTGATTTGGCCGCTCATCGACCCCACCCCAGACAAATCTTCTACAATAAAAGAAAACATTCACCAAGCCACAGGGAAATAGAAGGCTCAAGTTTTCCATTGTAGAGTAGGCCGCAGTGCCTGCACCGCTTAAATCCCCTCGCTTTATGAGAGAGGAGGATTATTAAAGATATGCGTTTGAGAGCGCTCAGCCAGTTTTATCAGCAAGGCAGAGTGGGCTGCGGTGCCTGCACCGCTAATCGAAAGGCGGTAGGGTTTTCCTTTGATATTCTTCTTCTGTTAAATTCATCCGCCCAATGATGAATTTTTTCTTTCTTTCGGCAATGGAGATGGCCGTTGAATCATTTTTCTCTTTTCCTAACTGTCTGGAAATCTCGATTTCCCTTATGGCTTTTTTCCAATCTTCCAAACTTTCATAAACACTGATCAAATTCAAATGAGTCTGAATATGACTCGGGTCTATTTCCAGCACCTTGTTGTAATATTCTTTAGACTGTTCAAGATTTTGGTGGTACCAATATTCCAAAGCAATCTTAAAAAGGATGTCCAAATCGTTCGGTTTGATTTTGGCGGCTTTCAAGTATTGTTCAACAGCAAGGTCATTGCGAGTGATCATCGAATAGGTTTTTCCAAGACCCAGTCGGCTGTTTAAATTTTCGGGGTCAATGGCAATGGCTTTCTTGAACGCTTCAACAGATTCATTTTTTTTGTCAGCCTCAAAATAAACCAATCCCATACGGTTAAAGGCAGATATAAATTTAGGGTCAATTATTACAGCCGCATTTAAAATTTCAATGGCTTCGTCATAGGCTCCGATTCTTTGTTTGTCCTTGGCACTTTCAATTAACACCTTAGGATCTTTTGAAAGAGCAACAGGGTTTGAACCATCAAGCGTCTCTACATTGCTGTCACACGCTGCCAGCATTATGAAAATACAAAAAAAAGAGTTTCTAATTTTTTCCATCATTCCTGAACATCCAATGTTTAAAGTGTGAGGCCAGTTGTATTATTACCTTATAAAATTGCGATAAACAAGGTATTGAGATTAGGATATGATTTTAGAATTATTTCTTTAATGCAGGAATCTCAGGCTGTGTTTATAATAAAATCCTGTTATTGATGGATTGAAAAAAAATAAATTGAAAAATTAAAATATATAGATCAGGTAAATATTATGTCCGATGAACTTCCCTATATAGAAAATGAAGATGGTGAGTTTGCTATCCCCTGCCAGCTAAAAATTTCTGCAGAATGTGTGCAGCAAGGTGAATTTTGTGGTGATAAAGAAGACGCGCGAGACTGGGTCGAAGATGAATTCTGGATTTTTTCTGGTGAAGGTTATTTCTGTATGCAATGCAATGAACAGGTTCTCCGTAATATTTCAAACATTAAACCCAAAAATATGATCTAGCCAGCGTGCTGCTAGATATGCAGGTTGCACCTTGAAGTAATTTAAAGCAGTTTGAAAGCCTGAAATAATGGCGAGCTTGCTAATCTATTCACGACAATCTGCTCTCCCGCCTGAGAGGCATTAAAAATATTATGAAAATAATCGAAATCGTTACACCTGTTGAAAACTTGCCTGCCGTGGAAAGCATTATTACCCAGCATGATTCTGAAATTTTATGGGTGAACTCGGATGAGGAAGAGAAAAGAATGATCCGTGCCTTGGTTAGTGATGAACAGCGTCAATCTGTTTTAGATGCTTTGCAGGGATTATTTGGAGACGGAGATCATTCAAGAATAATAGTTATGGCGCTGGAGGCATCGCTACCTAGAAAAGAACAACCCGTAAATGAAAAAGACTCTTTTGATAAGGCCAGCAGCACTCGCGAAGAAATTTATAACGAAGTAGAAAAAAATACGAGGCTCGATTCTACTTATCTGTTGCTGGTGTTTTTATCCACTGTCGTGGTTGCAATTGGTTTGCTTGAAAACAATGTTGCAGTGGTGATTGGTGCAATGGTTATCGCTCCACTTTTGGGGCCAAATATTGCCTTGGCTTTGGGAGCGGCGTTGGGTGACATTCCTTTGATGTGGAAAGCATTTAAAACCATTCTAGCGGGAATTGGATTGGCGTTGTTTCTTTCTATTGGTCTTGGAATTTTGCATCCCATGAACTTGGATAGCCCGGAACTAATGGCTCGGACCGAGGTGGGATTGGATTCAATGGCTCTGGCATTGGCCTCGGGTGCGGCGGCAGTAGTTTCTTTGACGACAGGACTTTCCAGTGTGTTGGTAGGGGTGATGGTTGCTGTTGCTTTATTACCACCCACAGCTACTCTGGGGATCATGCTGGGCGCAGGGCACACGCAGCTTGCAGTGGGTGCTGGTATTTTGTTGGCTGTGAATATTGTATGCGTGAATCTTGCGGCGAAGGTTGTTTTTCTGGTAAGGGGAATAAAACCCAGAAGTTGGCTGGAAAAACAGAAGGCCAACCAATCTATGACAACTTATCTAGTGATATGGGTTTTTTCTCTGGCTATTTTATTGATGATTATTTTATTTCGTAAAGGACTTTTTATATTTTAGCGGGAAGAAATTTTTTTCTGAAAATTTATTGCTCTGAAATATAATGAGAAATCCAAACCTGGAGAAAATATAAATCTTTAAACGGGAAATTTATATGCAAGGTAACTACAAGGACACTCTTATTTTTAAAGAAGCCCTCGATTTCAAGGAAACTCTCAATTTTCAAGATCCTTTAACAGCTTTCCTTGCCGATAAGACGATGTCTGTTCCTTTAAGTCAGGTCTTGTGTCAAGGGCAGAGTAAATTCGTACCAGTGTGGCGGAGTAAAAGTGTACCACTCGGGTTAAAAAATATAGGTTATTAGATCATGATCTTTGTAGCAGTAGTGCCTGTTGGCCCTGTGTGTAAACTGCGTAGCAGTTTTCC
>JABJCF010000376.1 GCA_018665625.1 Nitrospina sp.
ATATCTCTATGGGAATTTTTGGCGAAAACGAAATCAGTTTTCGTCTACCTTCAACTATGGCCGGTGTATTAGCAATTCCTTTAACCTGGTTTGCTGGCAGACACCTTTTAAAATCCTCTGTTGCTTCATTCCTGGCTGCGATTCTGGTGGCGTTTTCAGAGCCCCTGTTTGTGCAATCTCAGCAGGGAAGAGGGTATACCCTGACTGTTATGTTTTCTCTTATCGTATATATCACGGGGAAAATAATGCTCTCAGATAAAAACCGGTGGTATATGCCACTGGCCTTTGTTCTGTCGGGATTTTGCATGGTGCTAATCCTTCCCAGTAATATTTATTTTTTGGCAGGTTGTGGTGCGGTTTTACTTGTCGATGCCTATTGTGAAAACCAAAAAGAGTTTAAAAAATATTTTATTTTTGCAATGCCCGTATTGCTTATGGGAGGGTTCGCTGCGATATACCTTTTGTTTATTTATGACGATCTTCAACGCGGGCTCGAAACCTACAGTGCATACGCAAAGGCCTTTGAAGGGTTGCCAACTCTTGAGCCGACGTTAGAGCGATCCTTGGAAATATTTTTAGCCCTTGCGCAACCCTGGGGAATTCCATTGCTGCTGCTTTTTATTTTTGGGGTTGTAAGGTTGAAGAATCCTACTCTGTTACTTATTTTTCTTTTACCTCTCATTTTCAATCTTGTTTCGGGTATTCAGGGACCTCCGCGCTCATATTTTTATTGGTTACCTTTTTTTATGCTAATAGCGGCAAATGGACTGATGTATTTTTATGACTTGATTCGAAATTTTTTTCCTGAAAATTTGCATAAGCCAATAATCGCAATTCTATTTTTTATTTTGATGGTTAGTCCTGCTAGCTTCTTAATGGGCTATTTGGGGGAACGGTTTGAATCTAAATTCGTCACAATGGAGGAGGCAAAAAAGGCCCTCATATTTCTTGATGGATTTCCCTCAGATCATTTATTTGTCATTCCCTGGGAAGATAGAGTGTTGCGGTTTTATACAGAAAAAAGGATTGCAGAAAACATGCGGGATATTGTTCAAGCAGGGAAATTAAAAAGAATAATTTTTTTGGGTCATAAAGCAATTTCTCCTGAAAGTATTTCAACCTCAGGCTTGATACACGAGACATCTTTTTTGCCAGAATACTTTAAACTTGTAGAGCAAAAGGGAAGTTTAAATATTTACGATTTTCAGTTTCAGGTTTCCAATCTTGTGCCCCTGGAAAAAGATTTTGATTTTCCAAAAAGATTAAATAAAACTAATTTTAAAGGTTTGCAATTGAGTTTAGATACCCAAAACAAATTTGTGGGTCAAGAATCCATAAAAGTAGAAAACAAGGGTTCGCAAAGGCATCTGTTTTCCAAGCTTCTTCGATCGGCAACCCTGCCTCCAGGTTCAACCTATGTCCTTTATCTTTATGCCCGGAAGTTGGACCAAAAGTCTCTAGCTGGTTTGTCGACTTCAACAAAAAGGCAAGGGGTGACCAACACACTGAATTTATTGTTAGGCGTATTTCGGGAGGAGAACACTGAATTACATTGGGAGCCGGAGCACCCTTATAGAAACTTTCGCAAGCTAAATAGAGACGGAAAGTTTTACTGGCAAATTGTAATGTTGGCCAGTCCCACAAAAGAAGGGAAAAATCATTTTCGGCAGGCTCTTAAGGTGGAGAGAGAAGTGGGTTATTTCGATGGCATGCAGGCATACATTCTTCATACACCAAGAGCTCAGAAGGGGAATACGAACTAAAAAAATCGATTGGGGGCTTGGGTCGCGATTTGCCTTAGCGCAGACTTGTTAAGGCAATAATGGGATCTGGGTAGATGCCCAACTCTATGGTTCCAATGATACCTATGATGATGACGAATAGGGTCATGGGGGTTAGGGATATCTGGAAATCACCCGCAGGCTCTTTCATGTACATGAAAACCACTACCTTTAGGTAGTAGTAAAAAGAAATGGCACTGTTAAGAACAGCGATGATGACCAGTGTCACAAAGCCTTCTTCAATTGCGGCACTAAAAATATAGAACTTGGCCACGAATCCTGCAAAAGGTGGCAAGCCTCCTAAGGAAAGAAGAAAGACCGTCATACTTAGAGCCAGCAGTGGATGTTTGTAGGCCAAGCCGGAGTAATTTTCGATTTCCAGATTTTCCTCGCCTTTTCGACCCAGTAATATGATGATTCCAAATGCTCCAAATGTTGTGAAAGCATAAGACAACATATAGAACAATAAGCCTGATCCAGCTAATGAGCTCTTTGAAATAACTGCAACCAGGAGATAGCCTGCGTGCGAGATACTGGAGAAAGCCAACATCCTTTTTATATTGGTTTGCGTTATTGCGCCGAGGTTTCCAACGAACATGCTGAGGACGGCGACAACGCACAATAACATTTCCCAAGAGGGAGCCATCTCTGGAATTGCTTCAGAAAAAACTCGGAAGAAAGCTGCAAATGCAGCTGCTTTTGGGCCAACCGCCATAAATGCAGTAACAGGTGTTGGCGAGCCTTGGTAAACATCTGGCGCCCACATATGAAAAGGAACCGCTGCTACTTTAAATCCAAAACCAATTATTAAGAGAACGATTCCCATTAAGAGGAGTGGATTGGATTGCGCACCGTCTGTCCTAACGAATTCAGCAATTTTAAATAGATTGGTACTGCCAGTGGAACCGTAAACCAGCGTCATTCCGTATAACAGGAACCCTGTTGCAAAGGCTCCAAGGAGGAAATACTTCAGGGCTGCTTCGTTCGATGCGGAGTCGTCTCTTTTAATACCTGCAAGTACATAAAGGCATATTGAAACAATCTCAATTCCAAGGAAAATCATGATCATATCTGTGGCAGAAGCCAATACGATCATGCCTACGGTACAAAGTAGAATCAGGGCATAATATTCCCCTGCCTTAATCCCTTCGCGGTCGTTATATTCTTTGGAAAGCAGAATAGTGAGTGCGGAACTCAAAGTGAAAATACAAATGAAGAATATCGATAAGTGGTCGACAACATAGCTGTCGGTGAACGAAAAGGCAGGAATAGGGTTTTTAGCAAATGCGCTGATGGCTGTCATTAGCAGGCCTACCAAGCTTACGAACATCAGCAATGTTTTGTTTTTTCCTGCCCATAGATCCAATACAAGGACACCCATAGCAAAAACGCTCTGCACCAGTACGGGTGCAAGGGCAATTAGGTCAATCGAATCAGGTGCGAGTATTGGTTCCACTTCTTAAATATTCCTCAATCAGTTATGGCTGGTCTTTTGCAGTTTTTGATTTAACTTAGCCAGTTCTGTTTTTGTTATAAGCGATGCATGGTGTCCACCAGACCCGTGGTCTTTTTTAGGTCTGAAATTATCTGGAGAGACTTTACTAACCAGATGACTGACCGATGCATCAAAAGTTTTCATAAATGGTTTCGGGTACAAGCCAATCCAAAAAATTAAAATCAGTAGAGGGACTACGGTTATGAGTTCCCGTGTATTAATATCTTTTAGTTTCATATTTTCTGGATTTTTTAATTCCAGGAACATGACCCTTTGAAACATCCATAAGATATAGCAGGCAGCAAGAATAACACCGGAAGTCGCGCAGGCCGCCCATAGGCCATTCACTTGAAAAATCCCCAATAAAACAAGAAACTCTCCTACAAATCCATTCATGCCAGGCAGACCAATGGATGATAATGCTGCGATCATAAAACAGATAGCATAGACTGGCATCTGTTTGGAAAGGCCGCCAAATTCTTTGATCATTCTGGTGTGTCGACGATCATAAATAACGCCAACCAAAAGGAAGAGGGCGCCGGTACTGATACCGTGGTTGATGTTCTGAATTAGGGCACCCTGTATTCCGTACTCGTTCAATGCAAAGATACCCAGCATGACAAATCCGAGATGACTGACACTCGAGTAGGCAACCAGTTTTTTCAAATCTTCTTGGACCATTGCCACCAATGCGCCATAGACGATTCCTATTATAGATAGCCATGCAATGAATGGCATAAAGTCGTAGGAAGCTTGCGGGAAGAAGGGCAAATTAAAGCGTAAAAATCCATAGGTTCCCATTTTTAGCAGGACACCCGCCAAAATCACAGATCCCGCTGTGGGTGCTTCAACGTGAGCATCTGGCAACCACGTATGAAACGGGAACATAGGAACTTTGATAGCAAATGCAAGA
>JABJCF010000039.1 GCA_018665625.1 Nitrospina sp.
CTTTCTTATTATTTCTTTTTTCGTGGTTGTTCAAAAACCATTTTCGACCGATTGCTGAATAAAAACACGGACCTTCTTTACCATTTTTCTCTGGAAATAGGGTTTTTCAGGGACGACTAATTATCTTTCTCAAAGGAGACTTTAAATCATGGGAAACGATATAAGCAAAGTCTTCTAAATCTTTATTACTTCTTTCAAGAATGTTATTTGTCTTCTCTAATTGGTTTGAGTATCTCTTCAACTCCTTCTCTGCTTTCCTCCTATAGGTAATATCAGTTGAAATACCACCTAACCCGTATATTTTCCCATCGCTACCTTTTACGGGAAACTTTATTGAAATATAATCGTGTACACCGTCTTCCAAGGGTGCCTGCTCTTCTAATTCGAAAAGGGTATTTGTTTTTAATACCTGTATATCATTTTCCCGAAATTTTTCAGCAAAATCCTTCTCAAAAATATCCAAATCTGTTTTCCCTTTGATCTCTTCACAGGTAAGATTAAAAATTTTCTCAAACTGTTTATTAATCAGGATATAGCGTCCCTCAATATCTTTCAGGTAAATAACTGAGCTTGCATTATTGACTATGCTGTTCAGTTGTTCCTGCTTTTCTAACAAAACTTTTCTACTATCATTTAATTCACCACTAAGATTCTGAAAAACTTCCTGAAGTTTGCTAAAACCAGTCAAAATCACATAGAGACCTATTGAATAAGCCAAAAACCGGAGAAGGTGGACATACCACCAAATTGGATCCCATAAACTGGAAAATTCATATAACAACCCAGCCGAAGCAAAAATGCCGGATTGCAGGGCCAAAAAATAATCCTCCCGAGAATTGTTTTGTTGACTTCGGATTGTAAAAAATATTGCCGAGATGATAAAACCGAATCCCCCGGTAATATTTAAAAACGTGGCTGACGGAGAAAAATCGCCTTGCAAAATCATTAGAGGAAGCGAGTCTGAAAAAATAAAAGAAAACGCACAAAACGCAAAACAACCTAGACCAAATAAAATTAGAGATCGGATTGGGTTTAGGATTTTATTGGGTAATTTCCTAAAGCAAACGAAAGAAAAAAGTAAACCTCCTAAAAATAACCGTGAACTATGGAACCATACAAACAGATTCCCCTCTTCAAACATGGAATGAAATAAATCAAAAATTCCCATTCCAAGTAGCCCACACGATAGCCAAAAATAATGGGGTTGGCTCTTTTCCTTGGCGGCGATAATAAGAAAAGATGAAACAATCAAAGCCATCGCGACACCCAAAGCCACCAGGGTCGCATGATAAGATATGTGAATATCTTGATGTGATGAATATAAGGTGGTTATGGAAACGCTAATCCCAACGGGAAAAACGGCTCCCCATAAAATTATTCCTGAATAATGCCTAAACATATCAACCCTCATCAAACTTATACCGAAAATTAATGTTATTCTTTAGGATATTATATTCTTTTCTAGGGGAATTAAAGAAAAACATTAAAATTTATTTGGAAACAAGCTGGGGGAGTTAAGAGATTTTATTTGCTGGAAAAAATAGTTTTTAGCGTAAAAAAGCCATAACCAATTAATAGTAAAGCGATTAGACCGCTCGAGAAGGAATTCTGGCCCACTGCGCTGGTGAAAACGAAAACTCCGGCTCCACTTAATACAAGGCCCAGAAAAAAGTAACCCGCAGTTCTATAGAATGGCGTTTTAGTTACCGGTTTTTCTATTACATCTCGTTTTTGCTTGAGTTGCCAGCGCCACCTTAAAACATAGTACGTTTGCCTAACCCAATTGATCAGCCCACCATCTTCAATCAGACTGGTCCGACAATACATGCACTGGCTATCGGTATTGCGGTTGGGGAAACCACAATTGAGGCACAGCTTTGAGTCTTGATTGCCGCTTAACGTTGTTGGCTCTTTTTTAGGGTCATCCATTTATTACTCCAGGTTATCCAGCCTTATCGGCTGCAGGAAGAAATAAGTTTAAAAAACCTTTTTGTGGCAAGATTAAAAGATTTTAGTACTAATAAACAAGAGTGTCAATTGCCATTGGATATTTGATAACCGCCCTCTTTTTATTTAGATTAGAATTAGATTTACTAATTTTGCTGATTGCCATGAAGCATCGTTTTCTCTATAATCCGTTTTTTACAAATCCCCATTTACAACAATGAAAACCATACTTTTATTATTATTTTCCTTTTCTCTGAGTTTCTCCGCCCATGCTGAAAATTTGGCATCAGAGGGCATGGTATTGATCCCCAAAGGCCCCTTCCAGATGGGGAGCAAAAAATCCATGTTGGAGCTAAGACCCCATGATTTATTCAACACCGATCGACACACATTGGGTCCTGAAAATCCTGCGCACGAAGTCTACCTCGATAGTTTTTACATCGATATTTATGAAGTAACCAATGAGGCCTATGCAAAATTCATAAAAGAAACCGATGGTAAAGAGCCGAGAGGTTGGAGTAATCCAAAATTTAAGGAGCCACAGCAACCCGTTGTGGGGGTTTCCTGGAAAGAAGCAGTGACGTTTTGTAAATGGCAAAACAAGCGGTTGCCAACAGAAGCAGAGTGGGAAAAAGCAGGGAGAGGAAAACAACACGTCATATATCCCTGGGGAAACACACAGCCCGACTCAAGCAAGCTTAATTATAACAATGAAACTAAAATGACCACTGCGGTGGGTTCATTTGAAAGCGGAAAATCTAGTTATGGTGTCTATGATCTTTCCGGAAATGCATCCGAATGGGTGAACGACTGGCACTTTCCCGAATACTATTTATTCTCGCCAAAGGAAAATCCTCCTGGGCCAGAAAAAGGCCAGTACAAAATCATTCGAGGGGGTAGCTGGAGGAACAAAGCTGAAGGTGTTGATCTGGTCTATAGAAACGCCACCACTCCAAAAAATCGGTCATTGGCCATTGGCTTTCGCTGCGCTCGCAAGGCTACGCCTTGAAGAAATGTTAACTAGCCTATAGTAAAAGACTTGGCAGTAATTATCTGCTTGACCGGCATCGACCTATTTCCCGCGAGCGTAGCTCACTATTTTATCCAATAGAATATTGGCAATTTCTTTCTTCGACATTCGAGGCAGGTTTTCAATTTTCTCATTAGAGTCGATAAAGGTCACCTGGTTACTGTCAGATTGGAACCCGATCCCCGGTGCACTGATATCGTTGGCAACAATCAAGTCGAGTTTCTTATTCCTTAATTTTTCAAGTGCACTCTGAATCAGGTTTTGGGTTTCTGCCGCAAACCCAACCACGAACTGCTGCGTTTTAATTTTCGAAACTTCCATTAGAATATCTTTAGTAGGAACAAGGTTTAGCGTTAGGGCTCCATCGCTATGCTTTTTAATTTTTTCTTTTTCGAGTTTTTGTGCAGTGAAATCGCCCACTGCCGCCGACATCACCAGCACATCGCATTCAGGCAAACATTGCTGAACCAGGCTATTCATCTCGGCTGCCGTTTTACAAGGCTTGAAATTCACTCCTCCCGGCGAGTCCAGAAAAGTGGGGCCGCTGACAAGAGTCACCTCGGCCCCTCGGGCTTTTGCCTGATCGGCTATGGCATATCCCATTTTCCCAGAAGAAGGATTCGATAAATAACGCACCGGATCCAACGGTTCTTGCGTCGGCCCGGCAGTCACTAGAATACGCAAACCTTGCAGATCTTGAAGTTTTTCAAAATGCCCCTTTACCCTTGCAAAAATCGTGTCGAGATTAGCCAGACGTCCCGGTCCGGTGGTCCCACAAGCCAACTCCCCCTCTTCGGGATCGATAAACTCAACATCTCGTGATTTTAATTTTGCAATATTATCCTGCACCGCCAGGTTTTTCCACATTCCTTCATTCATGGCGGGTGCAACCATTACCGGACCTTTAAATGCCAGGTACAAATTGCTCAACGGGTCATCTGCCAAACCATTTGCCATCTTCCCAAGAGTCGATGCAGTGGCAGGAACTACAAGCATCAGATCGGCGTTTTCAGCAACGCGGATATGTTCCATATCTGCCGAATTCTGTGAATTAAAAAGCTGATGGTAAACCGGATTTCCAGAAAGAGCTTCCAAAGTCAAAGGGGTCACAAACTGACCGGCGTTGGCACTCATGGTAACCCGTACCTCGGCCCCCTCTTTCACAAGCATCCTTAATAATTCCACAGCTTTATAGGCCGCAATTCCGGCCGATACCGCCAGCGCAATTTTTTTGTTTTTCATCTCATGCTTTTTTAGTGTTAGATAAATCAATTATAATTACTAATTCCAATGCAATCAATGATTTTGAGGAACATTTAGCTTCGATTGACTTTTGTTCGTGCATTTCATAAGGTGCAACCTTATGAGTTCATCCTTAAAAATTCTATTGGTTGCAGCTGAAGTATTTCCATTTGCCAAAACGGGTGGGTTGGCTGATGTCGCAGGGTCTCTTCCCTCTTCTCTTAAAAAATTGGGCCATGATGTTCGCGTCCTGCTTCCTAAATACCCATGCACAGAGTCACAACCTATCCGTTCTCTGGATCTGGAAATAGAAATCCCAAACTCGACAGAGAAAGCAACCCTGTTTGAAGGTCAGTTGCCAGAAAATGTTCCTGTTTATCTGGTAGGAAACGACACCTATTTTGACCGGGAACATCTCTATGGAGAACCGGGGACAGAATATAGCGACAATGCCGAGCGTTTTGCTTTCTTAAGTCAAGCCGCGTTGGAAACTTGCAAGGCCCTGGATTTTCAACCCGACATCATTCACTGCAATGACTGGCATACAGGTCTGATTCCTGTTTATCTTAAATCTCTTTATTTGAAAAAAAAATGGTACTCAAAGATACGAACCCTGTTTTCCATTCATAACCTTGGCTATCAGGGTAATTTCTCTATGGAAAAATTTTCTGCCACCGGCCTCCCCGATAAATTCGCAGGCTCTGACGGAATCGAATTTTATGGAAAAATAAGTTTTTTAAAATCGGGCTTACTATTTTCAGATACTTTAAATACGGTCAGTCCAAGGTACTGCCAGGAAATACAAACTGCCGGATTAGGGTTTGGAATGGAAGGTATTTTGCAGCAGCGATCAAAAGACCTAACAGGAATTTTAAATGGAGTCGATTACTCGGTCTGGAACCCTGCCACAGATAAGCTGATTGCCGAACCCTATGATTCACTTTCTAAAAAACAAAAATGTCGAGAGGCATTGATCAATAAATTCTCTCTCAAAATAGATAAAAACACCCCCTTGCTATGTATGATTTCTCGTCTTTCCAGCCAGAAAGGAATTGACCTTTTAATGGAGGTTTCCGAAGACATCAAAGAAAAAAAATTGGCCCTTCTGGTATTAGGCCAAGGCGATTCAAAATACGAATCTTTTTTCAGCCAATTGTCCGACTCCAATCCCAACCGGTACGCAACAGCATTGACTTTCGATGACACTCTGGCTCATCAGATTCTTGCAGGAAGCGATATGTTTTTGATGCCCTCCACCTATGAGCCCTGCGGCCTCACACAAATGTATGCTTTAAAATACGGTACGGTTCCTTTGGTTAGTTCTGTTGGAGGGCTGGATGACTCTATTCAAACCTTTGATGGGAAAATAGGGACCGGCTTTAAATTTGCACCCAATGATAAAAATTCTTTGTTACTGGCCCTTAAAAAGGCCTTGGCCTGTTTTTCAGACAAATCTAGCTGGGAATGTCTGGTAAATAATGGAATGTCCAAGGATTTTAGCTGGGATAACGCAGGGGGAAAATATTCCGACCTTTACCAGGAAATTTACAATTCCGCCCCCAGCCATAAAACATTGCAATAATAGCCCGATTATTATAAAAACTAAACGCGGATGATGCTTGGGCATTTCTCTGCGCAATTTATAAATTTAACATTCATTCTGATTTTGACTTCAAAAAACATCCTTATAGTTGATGACCCCAAGGGTCAGAATCAACCCTGCTACAAAGAACTCGAAAATGAGGGTTTTTCAATTTCCATTATCAACTCGGTAGAGGAAGCATTAAATAGCGAAGAAAAACCACAACTCATTATTCTTGACTCAAAATTAAACGGTGAATGCAGCGAATCATCGATTGAAAAATTAAAAACCAAAAATGTCCCCATAATTCTTTGCTCAGAATGGGGAAAAGATAAGCTGAGCTTCTCTATATGGGCTTCGGAAGTGAATGTCGTCAAATCTGGCGATTACAGAGATTTGAAATTGTCCATCAAGGAAATTCTAAGTTAGCCGGGAAAACGCAACGATGCCAAAATCTACAATCGAACCTCGATTTATTGCAATTGAAGGAGCCATTGGTGCTGGAAAAACATCTCTGGTTAACCTTCTTGGCGAAGAGTATGGCGCTCGGCTGATTCTGGAAGACACCGAATCCAATCCTTTTATATCCAAGTTTTATGAAGATAAAGAGGCCTACTCCTTTCAGACCCAGGTTTTTTTTTTACTGAGCCGATACAACCAATATATGCAACTGGCGCAAAGAGACCTGTTCAATTCGGTCGTAGTCATTGACTATTTGTTTCAACGCGACAAAGTTTTCGCACGGCTCAATTTAGAAGACCATGAGTTTAATTTGTACGAACAAATTTTTAGCCTGATTGATGCCAAAGCCCCGAAACCGGATTTGGTCATTTATTTACAGGCCAGCACAGAAGTTTTACAAGAAAGAGTTGCTAAGCGAGGAAGAGAATATGAAGCTTTTATGGACCCAGATTACCTTGATTCGGTAAACAAAGCCTTCAATAATTTCTTTTTTTATTATTCTGAAACACCTCTTTTGGTCATAAATACCAATGAGATCGACTTCGTTGAAAAAAAATGTGACCTGGAAGAGTTGATTAACAAGATCAACAGCCATAAAATAGGCCGAGAATATTACAATCCGCTTGGATCCTGACGGACCGGGACGGAGAAAGCTTAGAACTGACAAATAAACGTAAAAAACAGGAAGACCCTTAAGGGCTTTAAGTTTTATACCGCGTTTAAAAAGTCACAATGCTTCTCTATCGGTATTAGCCGAAAAGGGGTCGTTGAATTTGTTTCCGCCCCCTGCCCCTACCTGTCTGCCCTCCAAGCCGCAACCCGTAAAAATTTATGACGAATCAACCTGTCACCGCTCCTGCTATTGCGGCAAGAAAAAATTCAGAAAAAAAAATCACCGCTTTGACAGCCTACGATTACAGTTTCGCAAAATTGTTGGATTCAACGTCAATCGATATTCTTCTGGTAGGTGATTCTCTGGGAATGGTTTCTCAAGGCCATGAAAACACACTTTCTGTAACCCTTGAAGATGTGATCTACCATACTCAAGCTGTAAAACGAGGGGCACAGCGTGCTCTGGTGGTCGCAGACATGCCTTTCATGTCATATCAGGTTTCCGTAGAACAGGCAGTGACCAATGCGGGCCGATTGATTCAACAGGGAGGAGCCGCAGCCGTTAAGCTGGAAGGCGGAGCACGAATAGCCAATCAAGTCCAATCCATAGTTCAAGCTGGGATTCCTGTTATGGGGCATGTGGGTTTGACCCCTCAATCGGTTCATCAGTTTGGTGGATATAAGGTCCAGGGCAAAACCTTTCTCGACTCAAAACAAATAAAACAGGATGCCAAGGTTTTACAAAAAGCAGGCGTATTCTCTTTAGTTCTGGAAGGAATGCCGGAAGAGCTTGCAACTGAGATCACTCATGATCTGGAAATCCCAACCATAGGAATTGGTGCCGGATCAAACTGTGATGGTCAAATTCTTGTTACGCATGACCTGTTGGGATTAAACCCCGACTTTGCTCCCAAATTTGTAAAACGCTACGCTCAATTGTCGGATGTAATTCAAAATGCCGTCAGCGAGTTCGTTAATGAGGTAAATAGTGAAGCGTTTCCCGGCCCTGAACACACCTATAATTTGAAAAAAGGTGCCCTCAAGCAGGTGAATCATGGCAACTGAATTGAGACAACAGGTTCGGATGGTGTCATCCATCGATGAAATGAGAGAAATATCAAAATCATTTCATGGGTCCACCCTTGGGTTTGTTCCAACAATGGGATCTTTGCACGATGGACATATGAGTTTGGTCAAACAATCCCTGAAAATTTGCGACCATACCGTTGTGAGCATTTTCGTTAATCCCAGGCAGTTTGGTCCGAATGAAGACTTGGACGTCTACCCGCATGACTTGGAAGGAGATATAGAAAAACTCGAATTGGCGGGTGTTGATGTGCTTTTTCATCCCAACAGGGAAACTATTTACCCCCGAGGATTCAAAACCCACGTGCAGGTAGATGAAATAACGCAGCACTTATGTGGAAATAGTCGACCAGAACTTTTTAAAGGTGTAGCAACGGTTGTATTAAAACTATTCAATATCGTCCACCCACAACACGTATTCTTTGGAGAAAAAGACTGGCAACAGCTTGCTGTAATTGAGACCCTGGTTAGAGATTTAAACTTGGATATCTGCGTCAACAGAGTTCCTTTGGTTCGTGAGCCTGATGGACTAGCCATGAGTTCGCGTAACCGCAACCTCTCCCCAGAAGAAAGAACAAAAGCTCTTTCTCTTTCAAAGTCATTGCAAAGTGCAAAAGACCAAATTCTCCAAGGCATCACCTCAGCAAGCCAACTACGCGAAAGCATAAAAAAAATAATTTTTGCTGAATCTGGAACCCAAATTGATTATATATCGATTTGTGACCCCACAAGTTTACAGGAAAAAGAAGAAGTCAAAGGCCGGACGTTGATCGCCCTGGCAGTAAAAATCGGGCCTGCCCGACTCATTGATAATTGCATTGTAGAGGATTAGAAATTGCAAAGAATAATGTTAAAATCTAAGCTTCACCGAGCCACAGTGACAGCAACCGAGATTGATTATGAAGGCAGCATTGCCATTGATGAAGATTTGCTGGAACAGGTCGATATTCGGCCCTACGAACAAGTCCACATATACAATATTAATAGTGGAAGCCGATTTATTACCTACGTGATAACTGCTGAACGAGGTTCCGGAACCTTTTCCATCAATGGAGCGGCAGCTCGCCTCGCACAGATAAATGATCGCATCATTGTTGCGGCTTATGGTAATATAGATACCGATAAGGAAACCCATCAGCCTAAAGTCTTACTCCTTGATGCAACCAATAAGGTTGTGGAAGGTTCTTAGTTTCTAAACGCGGGCAAAAATTTGTTTTTATTGCCCCTTAATATATGTAGAGGTTAAGTTGGCAGAAATATTTAATTACTTGGCAATCGGATTTATGCTTTGGATGTGCATGGACTGCATTCAAAGACGCGAGCACTTTGTCTGGATAATCATCATTATCCTGCTTCCGCCCATAGGGGCAGTTGCGTATTTCTTTGCAATAAAAAACCGAGCCAGCAGCAGTGGAGCCACACAAGGCGGAGGAGGAACCCTCATTCCTTTTGGCAAAACAGAGAAAAAAGAAGTCGAAACAGATGAAACGCTGCAATTAAAAGAATTGATTGGTAAATACCAAAAAGCCTATCACTACGAAAAACTAGGACAGGCCTATGTGGAACAGAAAAACTATGACTCTGCCATTGCTAATTTTGAAGAAGCCATTCAAAAAGATCCAGAAATGCTGGAAGCAAGATACGGCCTGGCAAAATGTCTTCATGGTTTGAAACGGTACGACGAAGCCGCCGCTGTATTAGAAAAACTAACCACCCTCGACAAAAAATACGACTACGGCAACGCTATTTTTGGATTAGCGGAATGCTATCGTATGGGGGGAGATGACGAAAAAGCGTTAGCTACCTACGGTGAGGTAATCAACTCCTTCCATTTTTTCAAAGCCTATTACCACTATGCCCGTTTGTTAGATAAAAATGGCAAGAAGCAAGAAGCCATCGATTATATGAAAAGCATTGTAGGCTCTTCGAAAGACCTTCCCGATTACAAATTGGAAAAAGAACGTTTCTGGATTGATGAAGCCTACAAATATCTAAGAAAAAACGGCATCGAGTTAGCTTAAAACCCTCAGGGTAAGAGCCTAAGGATTATGACTGTCCTCTCCGACAACTTAAAAACAATTCGGAAAAATCTCAACTGCACGCAAATGGCTCTGTCCGAAGTCCTGGAAATCGGATTCAGAACCTACGTCCGCTATGAAGCGGGGGAAAGAGATGCTCCGGTTTCAGTCCTAGTCAAACTAGCGCGGTTGGGCAACGTATCCCTTGATCGTTTATTGACTACCAAAATTTTACCAGAAGATTTACAAACACCTGACCAGGAAAAACTTCCTACTTCAAAAGAACCTCTGGAAGTCATTGGTGGTGGATTGGAAGAAGGACGCCTGATGTTCAAAGGACTGCTGAACGACAATCTCATCAGCACCAGCAAAGAAGAGCAAAAGTTGCTAACCTTATTCCGAAACATGAATGCCAGCAATCGCGAGAAGTTCCTCCTCGATGCCGAATGGGTATTCACCAATACCCGCAAATCGGTTCGTTACCGCAAACCCAAAAAAATTCCCCGCAAAGAAGAAAAAGCCAAAACCGCCATCAAGCTGAGAAAATTGGCGAAATCCATCAAAAAAATCACCGTCCGCGGCTAACCGGCGAGCCGCCGGTGGCAATGGGTCTATTCCTATAAAGCGAAACAAAAAATTTTGGCTTTTCCTATAGGTTCGCAAACATTTCTTCAAAGCAAACCTTTTCCAACCACAGATGAACACCGATACCAATACCCGTCTGCACGTCATCGCGAGCAACTGGAGGGAGTGTGGCAATCCAGTCTTGAGTATTACCCATGTGCAAAATTTTTATCCATACGATATAACTTGAAACAGTTAAAACCAACAGGTGGGCATTAGAGAAAAGTCCTATCGAATGACTACTAGCAAATCATCAAGCAATCAGAAATCCAAGGCTTGTTGCCGCAGAGGCAGCTAACAGTTGCCCTTTAAGCCGAGACAACCCCTCGTCTGCCAAATAGAGTTATTGCTATTGCCTCCCACGCTAGTGGGCTACTTGCGGAGGAACTTTTTAAGGATGTCGTCCATATCGAACAGGAGGGAGATCGGTCTTCCGTGAGGACAGGTGAAAGGCATGGTCGTTTGTTCCAGGTCGGATATCAGTTTACGAATCTGGTCCAAGTTCAGGGGGTGATTCACTTTGATAGCATTCCGGCAGGACATCATGATCAGAACGTCTTCATACTTATCGTGCAGTATGTTCTCATCTCCTCCTTTGGGAAGAATTTCCAGGGTATCGCGGAGTAACTTTTCGTTGTCGATATTTTTTAGAATTGCCGGAACCGATCGCAAAAGAAATTCATTTTTACCAAAAATTTCCAGTTCCAGCCCCAACTCTTTCAAACGATCCAGATGTGGGGTCAATATTTCTGTTTCGGCTGGAGAGAACTCAACGGTCAATGGGAATAAAAGATTTTGCACCTCAATCCTTTTTTCCTTCGCTGCCTCGCGGAACCTTTCATACAAGATACGTTCATGCGCCACATGTTGATCCACCACCAGCAATCCCTTTTTTCCCTGCATGATGATGAATGAGCTTTCCAACTGCCCCAGAGGTTCGAATTCAGAATAAATCAGATTAGCCACTGGCACCGGTGGTTTATCAAATCCCATGACCTGCTGCGGTGAAGAAGAGACTGGCGAATGGAAGCCATGCGATCCGGTCATCTTCCTTAAAGCTTCCGAAAGATTGCCCTGTTGCGGAACAGATGAAGGCTCATTGAATCTACTCGCCCATGAAGGTGACTCTTGTTTATAAGCAGGCGTTTCATAATTAGAACTTATAGGAATATCATCAATGGCGGAACGAACATTTTCAACTGGACTCTGCAAATTTCTCTCAAGGGCTTCGCGGATGCTGCGTGATACGAATTGATGGACATCCTGCTGAAATGCGAACCGCACTTCTGCCTTAGAGGGATGGACATTCACATCCAGCAATTTCGGATCCATTGTCAGATATAAAAATAGTGCGGGATGCTGACCTTTAGGTAATAAATGGCTGTACCCCTGTTGCGTAGCATGAAGAATCACTTTATCGCGAACGAATCGTCCGTTGATGAAGCAATATTGTGCGGATCGATTTGACCGGGTAAAGACCGGGTTTGAAACGTACCCATCTAATCGATAATCCCCAGAGCTTGATTGCACTTGAACCAGTGATTTGGAAAGGTCTGCGCCAAAAAGTTCTGCAATACGGTAATGAATCTGGTCGGTGGGCAATGTCTGGATAACATCACGTCCATTATGCGTCAACTGAAACTGAATGGCCGGGTAGGCCAGCGCCTGTTGCGTAACTACCTGAGTGATATGGGAAAATTCGGTTGAATCGCCTTTCAGGAATTTACTTCGCGCCGGAGTCACGTAAAATAATTGAGCGACTTCTATTGTTGTTCCTTGAGGACAGGCGAAATCCTTCTCTTCTATCAGGGCACCCCCTTCAACAACAATCAGCTTCCCTCCCTGAGTTTCACTGCGGGCACTGGTACATCGGACTTTTGCCACCGAAGCAATACTGGGCAAAGCTTCGCCACGAAAACCAAGGGACTGAATAGTTTCCAGATCACTGAACTCAGAAATTTTACTGGTTGCATGTCGGGAAAAAGCGATCTTGCATTCTTCTGGAAGCATTCCCATGCCATTATCCATAATGCGGATTTTCTTTTTGCCACCGCCCTCAATATCAAGACGAATCAGAGTGGCCCCTGCATCGATAGAGTTTTCCACCAATTCCTTGACCACAGAGGCGGGCCGTTCGACTACCTCCCCTGCCGCTATCTGATTAGCCAGATCGTCAGAGAGAACTCGGATTTGAGGTTTATTTGTATCTGTGGATGTGGGCATATAATTCCTTGCCAGCGTAACGCTGGATTCAATATGTCAATACTCGTAAAGCAGGCATAACTTTTGAGCTTTTTACTATCGACCCTCTTCAAATATCCAGAAGCTTGAGGATAATTGTATCGCAATGAGGGAATAGACCAAACGGTTGCGGGGCTTGCCCCGTTTTTTTAAAACAAATCTAAAACGATTGCAAGTCAATTGGTGATATGATGGTAAGGACGCAATTTGGAGACCCCTCGTTGGACAATCATCTCTTCGAAAAAAATCTAACTCTGTTAAAAGACCACGTTGCAGGTCATGTGGATATTCAAAACAGGCTTCCGGGAAAAATCACCGTATTGGATGCCAATTCGGGACAACCCACCGCCCAATACGAAAATATTTTGTTGCACAGCAAGTATGACCCGGAAAAAGAAGGAATTGATTTTTCTAAAAACATACAACCCGGCAGTCGAGTTTGTCTGTATGGATTTGGATTGGGTTATCACCTTGCCCCATTACTTGAAAAAATTGGTCCTAACGGATTCCTACTGGTCATTGAGCTCAATCCGGACATTCTAACAGCAGCAATAAAACTTAAAGATCAAACAAATTTTTTTCAAAGTAACCGCTTTAAATTGATTTTCGGAACCGATGAGTCGCAAGTATCCAATGAAATTTCGCGCGAGATGCACCGAATCTCAGAAACCAACCCCGATCAACTTGAGATTTTGTTCCACGCCCCCTCTTTCAAATGCCTTCCGCCAAAATTCCCTGCATTGAAAAACGCTTTAGAAATATTATTAATGGAACGCAGATTCCCAGCTGTATTTGGCAACCTGGAACAAGTCAATTACACACTCAATGAAGAAATAGTTAAAAGCTCTCCCGGGATCAACTCACTAAAGAATAGTCATACAGGGAAACCAGGCTTTCTGGTAAGCGCCGGCCCTTCACTCGATTTTGCTTTGCCTTACCTCAAGCAAATTCAAGACAACTTCCTTATAACATGCGTCGACACAGCTTTCCCTGTCCTTCTACAAAATGGCATTCATCCAGAATATGTTTTTTCTCTAGATCCACAATCGGAGAGTGCTTTTCATTTTGCAGAATACAAAAGCGGATCAACCAAACTTGTTTTCACACCCACTGCAAACCACGATGTTTTAAAAAACTTTCCTGGCGACTGCTTTGTTGTATATAAGGAAGGCCACTCTCTTTTACAACACGAGGAAGTGGAAATAGAAAAAAAGGGAATCACACAAGCAGGGGGTTCAGTGTCTTGCCTGGGAGTGGATGCACTGATTCAATTCGGGTGCAACCCCATATTTCTTGTAGGACAAGATTGCGCATTAACGGGCAATCGCTATTATTCAAAGCATACGCGTTTCAATCAACAACTCATTCTCAAAATTAGCGAGGCTTTCCAACTCGAAAAACTTCACAAAATAAAATTCCAGGAAAAAAATCCTGTAAAAATTATTAGCACGTATGAAAAAGAGATCATGACCGACCAGGTGATGTACAGCTATTTACGCAACCTGGAACAAATCGCAAATCAAAACAAAGAAACGCAAATTTACAATTTATGCTCTCAAGGAGCCGCCATTGATGGTGTTAGAACTCTGAACTCGATCAGCGAATTAAAGCGTTGGTTTTCGGAAACCTTATGAAATTCTCAAAATATCTGCCCCACTTAGGACTTGTAGCCCTGATCGTTTTTCTAATAACAGATACTTCGCCAATAATTTTAGACAAAACTTCAAACCCAGAAAAAAATATAAATGAAGGAAGCCATAGCGAGGGCAGTCACAAAGAAGGCAGCAACGGTCAAAACCTTCCCCAGGAAGAAAAAGAAAAAAGAATGGGAATCTTCCACTACAACGAAGGCAACAAGAACTTCAAGGCAGGACAATATGACGAAGCAATAACAAACTACAAAAAGGCGCTACACCACAATAAAAATTTCAAAGAAGCCACTATAAATCTCAGCACGGCTTACATGAAAATCTCGAATTTTGATAAAGCGTTAGAAACTCTGCAGATGGGATTAGCACTGGACTCGGAAAACCCGCACATCCATTACAATTATGCCTGCTATTATTCTTTAACCGACCAACCCAAAGCCAGTCTGGAAAAACTAAAAGCAGCAATTCAATTTGGTTTTAACAACTTAGAGCAGATAAAAACAGACTCTGATTTGGAGAAACTCAGGCAGTCGCCTGAGTTTAACAACTGGTCTCTTGCATCAAACAGCTTATTTGATAGGAATCAAGGCGACCTGACCCGTGGGGTTGATCTTTAATCCTACCTCACCGTTTAACAGCTTCAGCATGGGCTCACCGATGCATTCCCTTCTCCACCCCTGCAGAAGAAAATGTTCATCCATATCCAGTTTTTGCTCAAAGTGGGTCGCGAAGCTATGTATCCGTTTGCGATCCGCCAGAACACTGGGTTCAATTTTTAATTCTTCGGAACGGATTTGGACAAAAGCCGATAACAACTCTTCTATACCACGTGTAGTTGAATAACCATCAGCCTCTGGTACCGTAGGTAATTTATCTTCAGGCACTTCATTTCCCAGTTCAACGGCTTTAATAATAGCCGCACCGCTTTTACCAATTTCTTTAGGATGGAACCCTCTAACCGACGAAAGCTCTTTTACTTCACTGGGAATTTTTCTAGCGATTTCCAATAAAGTCTCATCACGAACAATGGATTTTGCCAGACAATCTCGGGACACGGCAACGCTCTCTCTCCAGGCGGCCAGTTCTCTCAATACGGCCAGATTCCGAGGTTTTAGGCTTCTTAGACTTTTTATTTTCAAAAAACGTGTTTGTGGATCTGGTAACGTGAAGGTCGCGGGGTCTTCCCAGTTTTTAACCTCTCCAGCCACCCAGTCGGTTCTCTTCAATTGTTCCAGTTTCTCAAGAAGTTTTTCATAAGCTGGCATGAGATAACGAACATCATCTATCGCATACGTTATTTGGTTCTCACTTAAAGGCCGTCGACACCAATCTGTATAAGTTTCAGATTTATGCATGCGTTTGCCAATGGCTTTTTGAATCAGCTTGGCAAAGGAAATTTGTGACCCCCAACCCACAAGAGCCGCTGCGACTTGAGTATCAAAAACCGGTGGGATAACCTGTCCACAAAGTCGCACCAGAATCTCAAGATCCTGACGAGCTGCGTGAAACACTTTTATTTTTTTGGGGTCTTTAAGAATTTCCAATAAAGGAGTCAAATCGCTCAGAAGGATGGGATCTATCGCTGCACATCCGTTTTTCCCAGCAACCTGAATGAGGCCTATTCGATGAAAATAGGTTCTTTCACGAACGAATTCAGTGTCCACCGCCAAGACATCAGATGACTCCAAGCTCTCACAAAACTCCTTTAATTGCTCTGAAGTTGTTATATACATAAATTCCTAATTGGATTAACTCCGCTTTAGGTGAATAAACAAGGTAAAGCTCTGGATTATATGAGATTCTCCATTGGATGGATAGAACTAAAACCACTCCGCTCTTTTCAAAATAAAAAGGCACAGCGACTAATACGCTGTGCCTTTTTTTATCAGTATGTTAACTACCTAGCAGACGATCAACTATCTTCTAATTGATACTCATCATTTTTATAAAGCTTATTGTTTGTACTTGCTGTACTTGTCGAGCTGCTTTCTTTATCAGTAAAGTCTATCAATTTCTGTTCCCCATCTTTCCAAAACCGGTTGCTCAGCTTTTTTGGGGATAGTACTTTTTTGAGCTCACCTTTGGCGTCGAAAATCCTCACCTCGTAGAACATAACGCGCCTAGCCTCCAAAAAAAGTTCACAATGCCTTGTTTTTGAAGGCGGTAAAGAATGCCTAAAAACAAGATTTACCCTGCAAAACACATTCACCTTAAAATTAAACATTTTCAATGTCAAGCAAATAAAGTCAATTCTTTCAATAGGTAAACTTAAATTTACCGCAAATTTATTAAGATTTACCTTTGAGATATCCTGAGTGCACTGAAAAAATAATGAAACCAATCGATTTCTTTTCAAAAAGTTAGACAAAAAGACAAATCTTCATCCTCGCTTTAGCTCTCCAACTCATTGATTTAAAACATCTATTTTTAGAAATGCGGTTCACCGAAAAGTCCCGATTTTTCATTGACTTTCCTCATTGCTTACCCTATGTTTACACTATATTGTTAGGAGCCTTTATGAGTGTTCTGTTTCGCCCCATCCACCATTCTCCGTATAAGAAACGATGAAAATTTTGGGAATAGACACATCCTCACCTTCAGGAAGTGTCGCTCTCTTGGATAATGACCATTTGGTATCCGAATCTTTTCTCGATGGTTCTCCGGCATACTCAGACAAACTTTTAGCTGAAGTGGATGGGACACTCAATCGCGCTGGAATAAAATTAAATAGTATTGACGGGTTTGCGATCACAACAGGGCCAGGATCCTTTACTGGACTTAGGGTGGGGGTAAGTTTGCTGAAAGGGTTGATTTTGGCAACCGAAAAACCTTTCGCATCGGTCAACACCTTGGAGGCTTACGCAGAAACAATAGAACCCGGCCCTTATTCCATATGCCCCGTTTTGGATGCTAGAAAAAAAGAGGTCTATACCGCTTTGTTCCGGGCTCAAGCCAATCATTTAATAAGAGAAACCGGTGATCAAGCAATAACCCCAGCAGGACTGTGCGAACAAATAAATCAACCCACAGCATTTGTTGGGAATGGTCTGGAAGTTTATGGAGAGTTTCTGAAATCCCGTTTAAAAGAAAATTTCATACAAAACGCACCAAATAAAAATCGAACTGTCGCTGCCAGTGCAGCTTTAATCGCCTCGCGAGATTTAGCAAAAACCCTGCACTACGATCTGGATTCCCTGACGATAAATTACGTCCGACCTTCAGAGGCAGAATTAAATTATACTGTATCTAAAAAAGGAGTTTGAACTATGGATATCAATCCAGAATTACTCGAAAAAATCCAAAAAGACAATGAAGAGTTTCGCGGGCTTTATAAAGAACACACAACCTTAAAGCACAAAGTTGAAGCTTTTAACAAAATGAAACTCATCACTCCTGAGCAGGAATTAGAAAAGAAAAAGCACCAAAAGCAAAAGTTAAGCCTCAAAGACCGAATGGAAAAAATTCTGAGTGATTATCAATCAAGTATCCACTAAACCAAGGGTCTAAAAAAATATGAGAGATGAACTGATCTCCCTTATAGAAACAAAGGGGGATCTCCCACCCATCCCCGAAGTCCTCCTAAATCTTGAAAAACGCGTCAACGATCCTGACTCCGACATTCTGGAGATATCTGCAATAATTGAAACCGAGCCTGTATTGTCAGGACGCCTTATCCAGCTTTCCAATAGCGTGCTTTTCGGAGGTGGACGGGAAAAGTCCGTTGATGTTGAAGACTCAGTTATGAGACTCGGTATTAAAATGGTTCTCGATCTCGCATACACCATTGCCTTACCCGGAGCATTCAAGAAACCAAAAGGGTTCGACCAATTCGGTTTCTGGACACATTCACTCGGTGTCGCTTATCTCACGCGGTCACTCGCCCACATAGTTAAAATCAGCCCTGAGGAAATTGAGTTCGCCTATATGTGTGGCTTGATGCACGATGTTGGGATTCTCGTTTTTGACCACCTTATTCCAGATCAATACACGGAATTGCTAGAAAATATCAAATCGACCGACCGCACTTTGGCAGAACATGAAGACGAAACCTTTGGCATCACCCATGCCGAGCTCGGCAAACGGTTTATTGAAAAGTGGTGGCCCGTATCCCCTGACATGGTGCAGGCGATTGGCACTCATCACGATGACACCGGAAAAAATGGCGACGTCAAACATATTGCACACCTATTGACCACAGCCAATCTACTTGCCAACCAGAATGGATTTGGAAACGGAATTGTCCCTGAAGATGCCGCGCCCCTGGAATATGGTGTGCTGGATAAACTTGATTTGGATTTTGACGAACTGGAAATTTTAATCGAAAACACAAAAGAAGGTCTGGAAGCCGCACAAGCCATCCTTAAAGGCAGCTAGACTCTGCCCCTCACCAACTTAACAACAGAAGTTTCTTTCGAATAAGCCCCCATCAATTGCAATAAGAACTTGAAAGACACCACAGTCTCTGCCGGTGTTAAATCGCCAATGACCCCGACCAATGTTTCTGCCAGATCATTGTTTCCTCGCAACGAACTCACTACCCGATCACATAAAAATGGATTATAAATTAGCTTTTGCAGTATCCGGCTCAATAGAAATTTTTTATCGAACTCCACTTTCCTTTTCACCTCATAAGCCTTGAGGGCCGCTAACGACAAATCGGATTTCTTTAAAGCCTGGGCCGCGACCTCTACTGCGATTTCAGAGCTCCGTAAAGAAAGATAAATCCCCTCACCGGTAAAAGGATCAATAAATCCCATCGCATCACCTACCAATAGCAAACCGCCACAGGGAACCGGTTTCACAGAAAAACCCAGCGACTCCACCGCTCGTACCGACTCAATGCATTCGGCGTTTTGCAATATTTTTTGCCGCAATCGATTTTTCATAATTGTATCTCGATAGAACGGATCTGGCTTTTCTCCATTCATGACGTTCCGGTTAACAACCAGCACTACGTTGGAACGATTTTCTCCTACACTTGAAATACCTGTGTAGCCTGGATGAGAGACATGCATATAACAATAGTCATCGGCAATTTTCGCTCCTTGCCAATGCGCCGCCAGAGCAATCTTTTCTTTTCCTTTAGATTCTTTTTTTAAACCAAATTTTCTTAACGACAGCGAATTGCGCCCACCCGCATCAATCACCAAAGGAGCATGAAGAACAAAAGAGGTTTTATTTTCATCCCAACCACGAACACCTACTACGTTACCCTCATCAAATAAAAACTCGGTAATCTTGCTTTGCTCTCTAACCTCAACACCCACCCGTTTCACCTGTTCAATGAGAATGGAATCTAATTCATATCTTGGAACAGACAGGCTGGTCGGGGGTGCAGCCATCTCAGGCAGTCGAGGGTAATCAATGACAAGCTCTTCTCCTTCATAGGAAGAGATAGCGACGCCTTTTAATCTTTTTGGAGACAAAGATTCAACACGATCAAGAACACCTAATCGGCTCAGTAAGGGGTCCGCAGCAGGACTAATAAACTCACCACAAACTTTATCACGCGGAAACTTCGCCTGATCGC
>JABJCF010000377.1 GCA_018665625.1 Nitrospina sp.
CTCTTTCCAATCGCCCCCTTTTTCTAAGGTCTGCACCAAATCTACAATGGTTTCCTCACCTTCATAAAGACAAACGCAGTCTACTTGCGTTCTTTCCAAAACTACGTCAGGTGTCATGGTTGCCATGTTTCCACCTACTATCTGGAATATATGACTGTAATTTTCCTTGATCCTGTTGGAAAGGTATTCGAGGTCTTCAAACTTGAGAAAAACACCACCAAATGCGATTATGTCGTAAGAAGAAAGATCGAATTCCTGAATTCTGTCCCAGAAATCAAATGGCTTTTTCTGCATAATTTGCTCGGTATGCAAATCTATGCAGTCGTAGGTATAACCTCGCTCTTTAAGGGCGGCAGTTACATAGGCAAGCCCCAGAGGTAGAAAAAGCCCGGCTTTTCCTGGACGGCTTCCACCATTAGGAAGACCAATGAAAAGAAGACGTGATGAGGGTTTTTCCTTTCCAGGAATAGGCTCCCTGTCTGGATGGTCAACGGAATCGAATTGCTCCGAGCCAACATCCGGGATAATTTCAATGGTTCCCACATTTCGGGAATTTTGTAAACTTGTCAAATCGGACATCTAGATTTCTAAATTGGTTTTAAACTCTGAGTGTATTATTTATCGTAAGAAGTTGAAAGGGCTTTTCATAAACCCTTATCATTTTTGCAATTTTACCCACCATTGGGCTAAAGCGTTTTCGAGTTCCGGGCCATTCTCAAGGGTCTCAATTTTAAATACCAATTCATGAGAGAAGAATGGTCCAGCGAGTTTTTTCTAGTTCCTTATCGCTAAAGAAATGAACTACATAGGGAAACTATTATACACTCCCTCCGGGCATTTGGACGCTGAAAAATCAGAAGCTAGAACTATTTGCTAATAGTTCTAGTAAAGCGGGTGCACCCTTAAATTTTTAACTTTTCTGTCCTCAATGTATTTCGCTATTTCATCATGGAGCCTGAAAGGGGCTGGGATGATGTTCTCAACAGAATCAAGCTTATCAGGAGATTGCACCAGGCAGGGAACGCCCCCAAAGGGCTTACCCCAAGTATTGGAATCCGAGTCAAAAACTGCGACCGGGTTGTTTTTTAATTCCGGGATCCATGAAAAAATATTGGAGGTTCCTGCCACTCCATAAAACCCAAGAGCTTTCTCTTTTGTTTTTTTCGATAACGCTCTTATATAGCTCCGCTTTTCTGTAACTTTTCTTTGGTAATCTTTCAAAAGGTTTCGCAAGCCATTAATATCTAGGTTTCTTTTATTCGCTTTCCAGCTTGCGGGCATTTTTTGAGCCATAACCATAAGCTCCCTATGCCTCGAAGTTATCAGTCCAGTTACATTGAAGCCATTTTTATTCAAGAGTGATTGTAGAATATCTGGTGTGTAATAATTCAAATGCTGAAAAAGGAACATCCCTACATTTCCTTCTTTCAAAGAAAAAAATTCATTGGGAACTGCTAAAAATAATCGGCCTTCCACTTTCAATGAATCAAAAATGATTTGTAGAAAATCATTTGGGTCCTCAACATGCTCCAGCACCTGAAGTGAATAAACCAAATCGAAATCTTTTTCTTTTAGAATATCCCGGGATAATAACCCTCTTCTTATATCTAAAGCAGCACCTGAATCATCAACCCAGGGCTCAACTTCTCCGGGTTCTATGCCCACCACCCTCTTAGCACCTCTTTTTTGAAATTCATTTAGGAGAAACCCACGCTGGCATCCCACCTCAAGAACATTTTTGGGAAGCCAATCTGGTTCTAATTCAGAAAACGATGAAAAAAATGATTGGGCCAGTGAATTGGAATACTTACTATCCTGTCCTGGGGTAGCTCCGGGCACAGAAAAAGGGGATTGATAATAAGTGTTTAATTGATTTCTCAAACTTTGGCTGACGGGGGCACCTATAAACCCACAAGAGTTACAAAAAAGAAGAATTGCATCCGAATATTTTGGAAAAATATTCTTTTCCAAGAATGGGTTCTCGGCACCATACCAAAAAAATGTATTTGAGAAATGGAACAAGGAATCTAATTGATTGGAATTACAATTCCTACATTCGCTTTTTTGGGGAGTAGTTTCGGGCAATTCGGATAAGGGAGTTGAAAGCTGGTTTGAGTCTGCCGCTTTAGATAACTCTTAAACTTTAGCAAATTTACC
>JABJCF010000626.1 GCA_018665625.1 Nitrospina sp.
ACAAACTACGCAACCACGGCGCCACTGCGTAATTATTACTGCGCAAAGTCTGCGCCAACGCGCGAACGCGCTGCCGGGGAGCGACGGAGCCGGTGAACTCGAACCACAGTTTTTCAGACCAGAACTCAGCGGTGCGCGGATGCGCCAAAAGTATCTCCACCACGGCCTCACCATCGAAGTTACCAGACTGGCCAAACAACACCTTCACGCCGTTGTCGTGTCGTTTGGCTCTAAATTTGAATTTCCCTGATACCTTATCAATTCCGTACCCACTCATCGCTCGTGCAGCAGCTTTGATGTCGCTTTCTTGGTAATGCCCTTCACCGAGCGTAAATAGCTCCAACAGTTCTCGGGCAAAATTCTCGTTGGGGGCACGCTTCACATTGCGATGATTGTCGAGATAAACCAAGACGGCAGGATCGCGAATCAAGGCCCGTAGAAGGTCAGCAGCGTTTTGCGTGCCATGCTTACGAAACAACTCATTCTGGCGATATAAGGGGTGAGGAATTTTCAGCTTGCGCAGCGAGGACGCAAAATGGTTGTGCCAAAATAAGGCCATACGCTCTGTAAGCGGCGATGGCGTGGCAATCATTTCGCGTAACCACCAACTCTTAAGTTCCCATCCCAGGGCGCGTTGGCGCTTGCGGAATGCCTCTTTCTCGTTACCCGGTGCTTTGCGCATGGCGCGTACATTCGGCGGTGGCGCATGGACCCACGCCGGCGGCTCAACTGTTGGCTGCTTGCGTAGCCCGTGTAGCAGCTTCTCGATGGACTCTGCATGCGAGGAGTTTTGTAAGTCTTCAATTTCTACCAGGCGTGGCTCGAACCCCGTGCGCGTCAGCAGATGTCGCGCAGCTGGAGCCTCTAGCGCTTGCACCGGTAAATACACAAAACACAGGCTCAGAAGTATTAATCGACGGACAAATGCCACCACTAGGATCAACTCAGATAACTGCACTTGCATAAGGTCTCAACTGCCGACTTTTGAGACCGTGATCTAAGCCTCATTTTGGCAAACATCTCGAATCGCGTTGCTTAACGAAACCATGGCGTTGCGGCGAGTGGCTAAGAGCTTTGCAAGCCTAGAGTGCGTGTTATGAAAGCTTGGCAATGCGCTAGAGTCTCAACCGATTTATCACGGTATGGATTGTGGCCGCAGTCATCCAGAACCACGCGCTGCACCGGCGCACACATGCCCGATTCAATGGCATCTAACTGCGCCAGGGTACCATAAGGATCATCACTGCCCTGAATCAGCAAAGTTGGCACCGCGATCGAAGGTACCAGGTCGCACAAGTTCCAGTTCTGGAAACTTGCGTCACGCCAGATCTGATTCCATCCCCAGAACGCCCCATCAACCCGCTCGCCGTGATACGCGAGCAAACGCTGGCGCAATGCCGTTTCTCGATAAGTGCGCGCGGCGATCTCTATACCGCGAAGAGTCTCAGGCTCGACAAACACATGTGGCGCCATCAATACCATGCCGGCCAAAGCGTCCGGCGCGGCAGCCGCAGCGTTGATTAGCGCAATAGAAGCGCCGTCACTGTGGGCAACATAAATAATCTTGCGAAAGCCGCAAAAACCCATGATCTGCGGTAACACCAGCAGTGCTTCATCGTGCATAAAACTTGCACTACGCGGCAACGGGGTCGGATCGGAGCGACCATAGCCCATGCGACTATAGGCAAAGCAGGAAACGCCAGTCGCATCTGCAACTTGATGCGGAAAATCGCGCCATAAATCGACACAGCCAAGCCCTTCGTGCAGAAACACTAGCGCGGTTTCATCGCTTTCGCTGCGTTGGCTGTACTTAAATTCTAAACGTGCACCACGAACTTCGATAAAGCCATCGGCGGGTAAACGCGACGCTCTCACTGTCCAGTACTCCGCGAGTACACCAGCGTTACTTGTGTCTGACGACGACACGCCAATGAATCCAATTTAATTATATCCGCTGGGGCGGTTCTAAAATGCGTCACGCACGCGTTCCTAGGGCCTGTGGCTCCGGTCGTCATGATAACGATTGCCTCGACCGATGCCGAGCCTCGAGGGAGTTGCAACGCGCGGCGCA
>JABJCF010000378.1 GCA_018665625.1 Nitrospina sp.
AACCCAATTTAAGAACGGTGCGTGGATATCGCCATCTCAAAGAACTCAGAGAGGCAATGAAGAACTTGAATTTTAAAGAAAATATTATTAAAGTGGCGTAAGGCATTGTTCAATTTCAACTGACAATGGGACTACGCCATATTGAAGTCGCCGGAAACGAAAAATTAGACAGTGCAGATATTGAAGGTCGTTTTGAACGAGTTAAAAATGAAGGAGTTCTTCGTGAACAAACACTTGAACGTACCCTGCTTGAACTCAATGACATGCTGGGAGTTAAAGTCAGGTCATTATTAAAGCCAGGAGAACTTCCTGGCACCTCGGATCTTGTATTAGAAGTAAAAGAAAGCCCCGCCTACACTTTTGCCTTTGATATGGATAACTACGGCAGCGAGTTCACTGGAAGAGTCCATTATAATTTTTCAACCACAGCAGGAAATATTTTTAAATTAGGTGATCAATTTTCTTTGCGTGTGATTCAATCTGACTTCACGCAATCCCTTGTAGCACCTTCATTTTTGTATCCGATAAATAATTTTGGCACTTCTCTGAAATTTTCATATTCCCACTCCAAACAATCCCTAGGTAAAACCCTAGCGCTTAGGTCACTTGAACCTAAAGGTTCTTCTGATACTTTTTCTTTAGAACTCAGTCATCCACTTTATCGATCACGATTAGGGCAGCTAAATGTTAAAAGCGGGTACTCAACAAGAGAGAGCCGAAATTTTTCCCAGGGCTTGCCCACCAATCATGAAAACATAAGAACTTTTTATGTCTCGTTGGGAGGTAACTATACAGACCGGTTTCAAGGGAGGACATTTGCCGAGCTTAAATTAAATCAGGGGATTTCTGAGTCCAATGAAAATCGCCATTTGGCTTCTCGTGTTAAATCTAAGGGAAATGTATTCCGAACTGAATTTAACTTCACTCGATTCCAGGGAACAGGTTTTGCTGGAACCTATTTTATTATTAGAGGAAATGGACAAATCTCAAGCGCTAGAACTTTATCATCGAATCTGTTTTCTATAGGTGGATTCGGTACCGTACGAGGATTTCCAATTTCTGAATACTCAGCTTCAAATGGTTATAGTGGAGGAATAGAATATGTCGTCCCTTTCCCTTCTAATAAACCCATTGGCAAGGGTAAATTAAAATGGAAAGATATTCTTTCCCTAAATACATTTGTTGAAGGGGGAAGAATTCAGATTCTAGACCAGGTGTTAGATGATAGAGATCGGGCAATTTCTGGAGGGGGCTTCGGGATTCGGTTAAATATCCCTAAATTAAAACCATGGGGACCCAGCTACAATTTCGCCGCATCTTTCGGCATTCCCTTCCAGGGTCCTCCACCCTCTGATCGAACAAGTGGAATAATTTATTTAAGCGGCGGCATAAACTACTACTGACCCAAAATATGTATAAATGCAAAGTTAATATTTTAATTAGCAGCTTTGTATTATTTTTTACTTCGCTTTTCCTTAGCGGTTGCCAAACTTTGGAAAATCGATGTCAGCCCAATCAATCCCAAACATGTAAAAAAGCTTTGTCTGTCTGGCAATCCAATATCGACTATATTGTAAAACTAAATTTCCCACAGGATTTTGGGAAATATAGAGCTGTTGTATGGGAAGAAGAGTTTGATAACGCCTGGGTGACAAAGGGACGGGAAATTAATATCACCCAACGTTTTTTAAGCAAGCTCAATCCAATTCGAAGAATTTGTGTTGCCGCCCATGAACTATCCCATCTTAAAATGGGACACTATTATTCAAGAGTAGGAATAATAATTGTTAACTCTGAGTCTGATTTAAAGCAAAGTAACCCAACTAATTTAACCTCCGGTAGCCATTATGGTGCTTCTCCCTCGATAGATATTCCCGAAGGATTTGGAATAAACCAGGAGGTTGAAGCAGACCGGATGGCTTTAAAACTTATCACCAAACTCGGATTAAATAAAAAACATTACCTGGATTTATTACTACTATTACAGGGAAGAAATATTGACCCTAATTCCCTCATCTATCACCGTATTGCAATGCTAAAAAACCTATGACCAGCGATAATCTTTTCATTCCCCGTTTATCAGCAAAGCTATTGCCTGCCGGAAAAAATAAGGATCGCTTTTCTCATGATCCCGAAACCGAGCAAAAGGCAAATTATCATTTAATAGACTCAACAAATAACAAAGTCTGGGGATATGTGACCATTGATAACATCGAAAGAGGACCTGGCCTTGGCGGGATTCGCATGGCCCCGAAAGTCAACAATAATGAGGTGAAGCGCTTGGCGCGCGCAATGACCCTTAAAAACAGTGCCGCCTGTCTGCCATATGGTGGCGGGAAAGCGGGTCTGATAATTGATGACCCCTCCTTAATAATTAATAAAGAATTTAAAAAATCCTTAATGGAAGATTTTGCCGAGGTGTTATTTGAACTGGGCAATTATATTCCTGCTCCTGATATGGGGACAGATGAAAATGACATACAAATAATTCACGAGAACCATTCTGAAAAATCAGGAACTCAGGTCCATGACAGAGGCGGAAGCGGACGCCCCATTGAATTCGGGGGGATTCCTATAGATGAATGGGAGCTGACAGCTCATGGGCTTTTTGCAACCCTACAAACTCTTGAGAATATTTTAGATGATTTCAAATTAAATAATTCTAAAATAGTTATTCAGGGTTTTGGTAATGTGGGTTGCCCTACTGCTGTTAAATTAGCTCAAAAAGGGGCAGTGATAACCGGAGCCTCAGATATTAATTGCGCCTTATGGGAACCTAAAGGCTTGGACTTGGATGAACTTTGTAAAGTCAGAAAACTTTCAGGAGGTTTGAGCAACTACTCCAAAAAAGTAGAAAAGGAATTTGGACCCAAAAACCTGGACTGGTTGCTAGAAGCACCCTGTGATGTATTAGTACCAGCAGCGCGACCCGATGCCATCACAGCTAAAAATATCGACCGCATAGACTGCCGAATGGTTTTACAAGGAGCCAACACTCCGAGCAGTAAACCCGTTGAATATTATTTAAAACATCGGAAGAATATTTTATCCCTAAGCGACTTTATTGTGAATTCAGGCGGGGTTATTGGTTGTGCAGTAGAAAGAAAAATGACGCAGGATAAAACCTATGCAAAAATCACAAAAGAAAAGAACACACGGACTTATACTGAAAATTTAATTTCCAATACTATATCCAAAAATATAAAAGAAGTTTTTTCTCGAATGAATGACTCCAAAGATTACATTTTTCGGGATGCTGCCATGGACCTGGCAATGGAACGTTTAAAAACAAAGGAAGTTTGGCTCTAAAACTATTTTTCTTTCATCACTACAATCCCCAACCAATTTTCGGGAGGAGAAATAATATATTCAAGGCAACGTTCTGACATGGTTTTGCTGGCAAGGTCATTGGTAGATTGATGCAGGGAGGTAAACTTGTTTTCTGCAAGGCCAAATTCTCCTTTTCTGTATAATTCCAATGCAGCTTCATATTCTAGTTTTAATCGCTTTTGGCTTTCTGTTGCATTTTTTTGTTCTGCCAACACCTCAAATATTTGTGAGCCCTGCGACCTACCCTTGACTTGAATGGTATCCAATTCTCTTAAAAACAGATCATGCTCTACATTTTTCCTGGTGAAGATATCTATAATGATGTCCGTGCCATAAACTTTGTTAATCCCTTCCAGTCTGGAACTATAATTAACCGTATCTCCAATACAAGTGTATTCCAGGTTCTTTTCCGAACCGATATTTCCTACAATCATATGACCGGTGGCAATGCCTACACGCATTCGTATTTCCGGTAGTCCCCGAGAAAGCCATTGCGGTCTTAAAGTCTGTAAAGTGCTTTGCATGCTTAGAGCTGACAAACAAGCTTGCAGAGCGTGGTTTCCAGGAGTGAATGGCGGCCCCCAGAATGCCATGATGGCATCCCCAATATACTTAGTCGTCCCTGAAAAATTCGATAGAGCCCATATATAAAGGGTGAAGATGGGTTTTGAGTGTTGTAAAATTGCCGGAAGTTGTTGAATATCTTTCAAAACCCGGTGATTTTATGCAAGC
>JABJCF010000379.1 GCA_018665625.1 Nitrospina sp.
CGGCTACTTTCATTTCACCTGTGATTTTTTCTGGTTTAGGTATTTCTTCAGGAGCAGTCAGTACGAAATACAAATTATAAAACATAATTGCCATCGCTATTCCTGCAAGTATCGCAAAAAACACAAAAACTGCGTGAGCCATGCCTCCTCGCCAACCACCAGATGCATAAAGCGCAACCATTCCTAAAAGCCCTATATTCTGTAAAATAAACTGATATTTCATTCCCTCAGGCCAGGGAAGCTTGCGCGCGCTGAAACGAGGCAACACATGAAAAGCAACACCCGCAATCATCATGGCCATGAACCCCAGCAAGTTGATATGGATGTGAACAAAACGCAAACGAACAGAGAGAGAAGGGTCGATAGCCATAGTGACACCGAGTGCCGCACCCAGCAATGCATATATCAAACCTGCTTTAATAAATAATCGAGGATAATTGTCCATTTTTATTAGATAGAAAAACTGATTAATTATTCCAGAAACTTAAAGGTCCTTTTCCACCGGATAAATTCTGCCACGCCATTCCGTTTGCTTTCGCACCAAAACATGAAACATGGAATTTACCATAATAGCGGCCATTATAACGGCACCTAATGGAAATAACACTGCTGTATGCCGATTCAATCCCAATTCATCGCATGTCTTGTATCCCGCTGCTGAGACCATCACAACACCTGACAGGGCCATCGCAATCCACAACCAACCCGTTGGTTGAAAAATATTTATCGCCAAAACAATATAAGGGGTGACCAAAAAACCAAGGACCGCTGAGATGTAATAAGTGGCCCTGCTTACAGAGCGTTTCATAGCTAAAAACATATTCTTTTGCCAGCCAAACCAAATTTCTTTCAAACCATAATACATACGAATGGAAAACAATAGTTTTGCGTCTGCGACTAACAGCTTGAGTCCTGCTCGTTTGGCACGTTTCGCTATTAAAACATCTTCAAGTACATCGGCTTTTCCTTCTTCATGGCCGCCAATCTTTTCATAGGCTGCACGGCGAAACATCAGGAATGCACCAAAACCCATTGCGCTTTTATGGTCGGGATCATTCACATTTTTAAATCGTGTCAGCGAAGCTATGAATCCAAATATAACCGGCTGTACGGCCCTTTCCCAAAATGAGCCAAACTCCGCCTGTGGCATTAAAGTCAATACATCCAGATCTCGATCACGCATGGTCTGCATCGCAGTATTTAATGCAGTTGGCTTGAAAACGGGGTCGGCATCCGTAAATAGCAAATATTCGCCTTGAGTAATTTTATAGGCCTGATGTAAGGCAAATGGTTTGCCCAACCATCCGTCTGGAAGATTTTCACCTTCCAAAATTTTTAAATGTGGATTTTCTTTTGCAAGCGATTGCATGATACTTCCAGTTTGGTCTGTAGAATGGTCATTTATCGCGATTACTTCAAAGTTGGGGTAGTCTTGATCCAGCAAAGATTGCAGACATGCTCTAATTCCGCGTTCTTCGTTTCTGGCAGGAACACAAATCGATACTCGAGGCGGATTTACAATGGTTTTTTCTACAGGCTGCAGTCGAACAAGGTAAATAATGTTAGCCGTCAAATAAATGATAACTCCCACAATTAATATCAGTTGCAGAACTGTTAATACTTCTATCAAAGCTTCACCTAAATTGATCCATGCGTTTAATTAATTTCAGTATCCTAATTATTTTTGCAAATAAAAAATAAAAAAAGAGGATGCGAAAAGAATTATTTGTTATGCTAGTCAAAGATAACGTAGTCCAGAAATTATTTCCCACTTGTTTTTAAATCGTTTCACGCCCCCTTTTACGCATGCTCAAAATTAAATCATCGTTTTTATTGTTCCTGCTTTTATTTACCTCAATTTTTTGGGGTATCGCAACTGCAAGTTCTGAAGCCTTGTGCATTAAGAACGAAAGGGCAAACCTAAGAAAAGGACCAGGAACCGATCACGAAAAACTTTGGGAAGTTTTTAAGTATATGCCCTTCAAACAATTGGGCGTTAAAGGTGCCTGGAAACGTATTCAGGATGTTGATGGTGATATTTACTGGGTACATGCCCCCCTTACCACCCAGAAATACAAATGCGCCGTCATCAAAAACAATAAGACTAACCTGCGTTCAGGTCCAGGAACAAAATTCCCAATCGTTCCCTGGGCTCCGGTGGACAAGTTTTTTTCGATGAAAGTCCTAAAGATTGAGAAAGACTGGGTGCATGTTGAAGATAGCACTGGCGACAAAGCCTGGATATTCCGCCCCCTCGTTTGGATCCAATAACGGCGACCCGGTAGATTGATATCTCGATTCCTTGTAAAAATTTCTATTATCTGAAGACGTAACCTTAAAAAAATACTTTATTTTAATGTTGAACGGGATAATAATCAGTACACCAATTAATCAATAACAAGGTCTGCTCCAAAGCCCTATCTGTAAGTCTAAAGTCAGGAGAAAATCATGGATGCCGCAACCATTCCCGAACCGATTTCACCGGTTAAGGAGTTCCTCTCCAAACCGCAAAAATTATTGATCGATGGCAAACGTGTCGAAGCAGCCAGCGGTGAAACGTTCGAGGTTCTCGATCCTTCCAACAATTCCGTTTTGACTCGTGTCCCAAAGGGCGGCAAGGAAGATATCAACCGCGCCGTAAAAGCCGCAAGAAACGCTTTCGAAAATGGACCTTGGAAAAAAATAAGTGTATCTGAGCGTGGCAAATTGATTTGGAAACTGGCCGACCTGATTGAAGCTCGGGCCGAAGAATTTTCGCAACTTGAAACACTCGATAACGGCAAACCCTTAACAATAGCACGTGCCGTCGATGTTGCCCTGGTCATTGACCACTTCCGTTATTATGCCGGCATGACGACTAAAATCCATGGAGAGACCATTGATATCAGCGTTCCTTATGCACCGGGTGCAGAATTTCTAGACTTCACCCTGCGAGAACCGATGGGTGTTGTAGGACAAATCATTCCGTGGAACTTTCCATTGTTAATGGCTACATGGAAATTGGGTGTCGCTCTTGCAGCAGGCAATTGCGTGGTGCTAAAACCCGCTGAACAGACTCCGCTTTCCGCACTGCATCTGGCAGATCTTTTCCAGGAAGCCGGATTCCCAGATGGCGTTGTTAATATCGTCACAGGTTTCGGAGACGCCGGAGCAACACTGGCAGAACATAATGACGTTGACAAGATTGCGTTCACAGGAAGCACAGAAGTCGGACATGAAATTGTCAAAGCTTCGGCTGGAAATTTGAAACGAGTGTCGCTTGAATTGGGTGGAAAGTCACCCAGCATCGTTTTTCCTGACGCTGATCTCAACAGTGCCGTACAGGGAGTTGCAAGCGCCATTTTCTTCAACCAAGGCCAAGTCTGTACCGCAGGTTCGCGGCTATTGATCCATAAGGACGTTTACGATGAAGTGATTGGACGCGTTTCCGAAGAAGCTAAAAATATAAAGGTAGGACCGGGGATGTGTGCTGACACAAATATGGGGCCTTTGGTCTCTCGGGAACAACAGGAAAGGGTATTAAACTATATTCGCTCTGGAGAAATGGCAGGAGCCCGTACTTTAACGGGGGGCCAAGTTCCAGGCAACTTGGAGTCGGGTTGCTATGTAGAACCCACTGTATTCGACAACGTAAAGCAGGATATGAAAATTGTAACTGAAGAAATATTTGGGCCGGTAGTCGTTGCCGCTCCATTTGAAGACCTGAACGATGTCATCGCCCGGGGCAACGATACGGAATATGGTCTGGCTGCAAGTGTATGGACAACAGATATAAACAAAGCCCACAAAGTAGCGAAAGGGCTCAAAGCAGGAACCGTATGGGTGAACAGCCACAACATTTTTGATGCTGCAGCTCCGTTCGGCGGTTACAAACGCAGTGGCTTTGGCAGGGAAATGGGGATCCATGCCTTGGAAAATTACACTCAGGTTAAAAACGTTATCATCCAACTGCACGATTAGCGTCTTTGCTAGAGACAGCCTGAATTTGGCAGGCGGATTTTAAATCGAGTTCCAACCCCCAATTTGCTTTCTACTTCGATTGTTCCTTTATGAGCCTCAGCGATCTGCTTGCAAATACTTAGTCCCAAACCACTCCCCCCCTCATCTCGAGTACGCGCTTTGTCAACCCTGTAGAATCGATTGAAGATTGAAGACAAATCTTCTTCCGGGATTCCTATCCCCGTATCCTGAATGGTCAACATTGCCCCGCCTCCATCATTCTGAAGAGAAATTTTTAATTCCCCGCCACGCTGTGTGTATTTGATTCCATTTTGCAAAATGTTCCACAGCATTTGCCGCAGCCTAACCTCATCGCCTTTGATCGGCACCGCCTCTAGAAAAGCGATGACTATTTTTATATTTTTTTCTTCGGCCAGAACTTCTGCATGTTTGCAAATTTCTTCAACCAGCGGTTTTAAATCTATCTGCTTACAATCGAGATTGACTTGATTCTCATCAGATTTAGAAAGCATAAAAAGGTCTTCAAGAACTTTCGACATGTAATTGATCTCCTCCAAATTACTGGAGATGACCTCCTGATATTCCTCCGGCTTTCTTGGTTTACTCAATATCAATTCGTTCTGACCTTTCAATACCGTGAGCGGTGTTCTAAGTTCATGTGAAGCATCACTACTAAACTGACGCATCTGAACAAAAGAGTTTTCCAAACGGTTCATCATTTCATTGAAGGTCAAAGCCAATTGCCCCAGCTCATCCTTTATTTTCAATACCGGGATTCGCTTGCTCAATTCCTGCCCCTGGCCAATATCTCTAGCCGTATCGATGATTCTGGAAATCGGTTTCAAAGCTCTCCTCGCCATGAACCTTGCAAACAATGCAGCCAAAATCAGGACTGAAGGAACAGCCGTGAATAAAAATATTTTCAAATTCCCCAGAGTTTCCTGCACAGCCTCCAAGGAAGTGCCAACCTGAACCAGGTTTACCAGTTTTTCTTCAAGAATTACCGGCATGGTAATAACCCGAATGGGGTGCTTGCCTCCAACTTTAAAAGTTTCATAGCTATTCTTCCCTTCCAAAGCATCGGCATAGGCAGGTTGCGATAAGGGAAACTGGGAAGCACTAATGTTGCTGGAGCGAGAGCCAACATTTCCCGAGCCATCGTAGATTCGATAAAATTTATTAAGGTTGCCTTCTCTCATAAACTGATCAAAAAACTGATTCAATCCTGGCAAGGGCGAGTTGGAGAATCTCATGGTGGCTGAAGTGGCCACAACCGTGGCAGAAACAGTCAGGGAATTGTCTACACTTTCATAGAGACGCTTGGAGAGAAAATAATTTAGGAGGACGCTGAATAAAATCAGGATTATAGCCAACAGCACTACATACCAGGCAGTCAGTCTGGAACGAATGGATTTGAATGCCATAGTTAAACTTTCATTACATATCCAACCCCCCGAAGGGTATGCAAGAGTTTGGTGGGGAAATTCTTATCTATTTTTTTTCGCAGATGATTGACATAAACATCTATCACATTTGTGAAGGTATCGAAATTGTAGTCCCATACATGCTCGGCAATCATAGTTCGGGTCAGAACCTTTTCCTGATTTCGCATAAAATACTCAAGCAGGCTGTACTCTTTCCCCGTCAATTCTATCTCTTCATTTCCCCGATTTACTTTATGGCTCACTAGATTAAGGGTTAGGTCTGCAATTTCCAAAGTAGTTTTAGACTCCGCTTTCCCCCGGCGCAAAAGCACCCGGATTCTTGCAAGAAGCTCGGAAAAAGCAAAAGGTTTGGTGAGATAATCATCCGCCCCCTGATTCAATCCCTCAACTTTATCATCGACAGAGTCTTTTGCAGTGAGGAGCAGAATGGGGGTTTCAATCTTTTGAGTTCGTAGTCTGGAGAGAATTTCCAGCCCATTTATTTTTGGAAGCATCAGGTCAAGTATGATCAGGTCATACTGGTTTTGCTCGCCTAAATGAAGCCCCTCTTCTCCATCGGTGGCGATATCCACCGCATAGGTTTCTTCTTCCAAACCTTTTTTAATAAATGCTGCAACTTTTTTTTCATCTTCAACGATCAAAATACGCATTTATTCTTCCCATTTCTTCTGTACTTTATGCAGCTCAATTTCTCCTTTAAGCATTTGAATATGCTTTTCACAATCCTTCTGGATAGCGGAATACATGGCACGACAACTTTCATCATTGGCGTCGACCATAGCCTGCTTGCAAATTCTCACAGCTTCCTGAGCCCCTTCCATCGCCTTCAATATATTGTCATTAAACTTTTTATTCATTCTGGTCCCTTAAACACATTTTCTGCGCATATTTTAGCACTAACCCGCCCCAGCAAGGAGTTCTATTTCTTTGCCTCAAAACCCCGTTATCCGTCACTTTATTCTTCTAATTCGCGACCAAACAGGTATTTCACCAATATGACTCCCAATACAGCCCCCAGCAAAGGCAAGGCATTGATCAACTCTAGAATATATTCCCCAAAAAACCCGAAGGTTTTGATAAGATAGGCCGCAAATTTTATCCCGGATTTATCCAGCATATAAAAGATAAGGTTTATGGCAACACCACAAATGAAACCAATAAAACCCCCAAATCCAAAATAAAAGTATTTCATAATTTACAGCCTTCCGGAAAAAACCTTTTTCAGCCGGTACAATATAAGTCAGGGTAAAAACAGGCAAAACCTGACAGATATTTTAACATTATACATTTTGTTAACTCAATATTAAAACTTGAAGAATGAGATTAAAGAATAAAACAGCAATCATCACAGGAGGAGCAACAGGAATTGGCTTGGCCACAGCACGTGCTTTTTGCCGAGAGGGCGCAAAAGTAATCCTATTTGGTCGAAGAAAAGAAAAACTCGAAGAAGCTGTCAAAGAGTTGGGCGACTCAGCCCTTTTTGTCCCGGGAGACATGACCAACAGCGGCGACCTGGATCAACTGATTAATGAAGCATTGCATAATTTAAAAGGAATAGACATCCTGGTAAATAATGCAGGCTTGTTTAACAGTTCCCCATTACACGAAATTACTGATTCTCAATGGGATGAAATGATGGACATTAATATTCGGTCCGTTTTCCAGCTAACACGTCGGGTATTACCTGTAATGATGGCTCAGAAAAGGGGTAGCATAATTAATATCAGCTCTATCCTCGGTATCATCGCTGTGCCTCAAGTAGCGGCTTACAATGTTTCTAAAGGTGCAGTGAATCAGTTCAGTCGGTCGATAGCGGTTGAATATGGACCTTACAACATTCGCTCAAACTCAATTTGCCCTGGTTTAATAGAAACCGATATGACTGCGGATTTGATGAAAGATGCCGCTTTGATGAAGGAGTGGAGCAAAGAATATCCTATTGGACGGTTTGGAAAACCGGAAGACATCGCTAACGGATGCCTGTATTTAGCCAGCGATGAATCCTCCTTTATAACTGGAGCCGTACTACCTATTGATGGAGGATTTACAGCACATTGAGGACAAGCCTTGACGCGCACCCTGGCAAGTGACTAAAATTAGAATCTCATAAAAAAACAGATCTCCTTGAATCGGATTTTTAAAATTTACCTATGAAATATGAAACTGTAATTGGACTTGAAGTTCATGTCCAAATAAATACGAAAACCAAAATTTTTTGTTCTTGCTCAACAGAGTTCGGCAAACCACCCAACGCCAATACCTGTCCAATTTGTTTGGGAATGCCTGGGGTTCTTCCTGTGCTGAACAAGCAGTTCCTGGAATCGTCTATGAAAGCCTGTCTGGCGACGCATTGCACGATTGCGCCTATGAACCGTTTCGCCCGGAAAAATTATTTCTATCCAGACTTGCCAAAAGGTTATCAAATTTCTCAGTTTGAAGAACCCTTGGGCGTTAACGGACATATCAATATTTACCTCGATGGAACTAAAAAGCGAATTGGGTTAACCCGCATCCATATGGAAGAAGATGCGGGCAAATTAATTCACGGGGAAAACCTGGGCAGCCCAGGAAATAGCTATGTAGACTTCAACCGCACAGGAGTCCCTCTTTGTGAAGTCGTTAGCGAACCCGACTTAAGATCACCAGAAGAAGCACGGGCTTATCTTGGCGAATTGAAATCCATCCTTGAATACACTGAAGTCAGCGATTGCAACATGGAAGAAGGAAGCCTGCGATGCGATGCCAATATTTCTATACGCCCTGAGGGTCAAAAAGAGTTGGGAACACGCACTGAATTGAAAAACCTGAATTCCTTTAAGTTTGTTCAAAAAGCCATTGAGTACGAAGTGGACAGACAAACCCGGGTTCTGGAGCAAGGTGATAAAGTCATTCAAGAAACTCGTCTTTACGATTCAGATCGCGGGGAAACTTTTTCGATGCGAAGCAAAGAGGAAGCCCACGACTACCGTTATTTCCCAGATCCCGACCTCGTCCCTGTCCTTGTCGATGAACCCTGGATTGCTGAAATCCAGAAAACCATACCTGAACTGCCAGAAAAAAAGCGCAGCCGATTTGTAACGGAATACAGTATCCCTGAATACGATGCAGGCGTTCTAACCTCATCCAGAGAGCTTGCTGACTATTTCGAGAAATGCGCCTCTTTATTCTCAAAACCCAAAATAATCAGCAACTGGATAATGGGCGATTTATTACGAGAGTTGAACAAAAGTAATAAGGAAATAATCGATTGTCCCGTTTCCCCTGAGGCTCTGGTCAATTTACTGAAATTAATTGATGAGGGAGTGATCAGCGGAAACATTGCCAAAGGGGTATTTGAAGAAATGTATCATACCCAAAAAGAGCCTGCGGCAATTGTAGAAGAAAAAGGACTTAAGCAAATTACCGATGATGGTGCCATTGACGCAATGGTCGAAGAAGTTCTGCAAGCCAACCTGAGTCAGGTGGAGGAATATAAAGGTGGCAAGGAAAAGGTTTTGGGATTTCTGGTTGGGCAAGTCATGAAAGCCAGTAAAGGCAAAGCAAACCCTGGCGCAGTGAATAAGCTCTTGAAAGAAAAAATGGCATCCATGTAATGCAGAAACAATTGAAAATGAATTTAAGAATAATTTTTTTTACATTTGTTTTTCTATTTGGGTC
>JABJCF010000380.1 GCA_018665625.1 Nitrospina sp.
ACAAAGCTTCGTTCAAGTTTTGGTATGTTTTGGCATCAGGGTACTGCTCGGAGATTTGATCAAGTAAATCTTCCTTTTGTTCAACAATTCCACCTAAAACGCCTAGTTCCTGGAGAGTCCGAATATGGTTTTTTCCCCAATAACCCGCACCAATAACACATACTTTTTTATTGGACATTTCTTAACCTTGATTATTTGCCACAAAAGGCCCAGAAAATACAAAAAAGAATAATATAGTGGTAAAATTGAGAATTGAGAAAGTGGTCAAATGTGTTTATCTACCTACGATTTTATTATCTTTTCTGAAGAATTATATCGACCTCTCGTGTCCACAAGTAATTGGGATTCCTTTTCGATTAAATTGTAATCAAAATCATCATGATCTGTAGCAAGCAAAACTAAGTCCATGGATTGCAAAACTTCGGCGGTCAAGGCTTTTGAATCAAGGGCAAATTTATACTTTCGCGTTTCAGGAATCGAGTCAAAATAAGGATCGCAATAGTTCACAACTGCGCCTTTATCAATCAAAATATCAATCAATTCAAGTGAAGGTGATTCTCTTAAATCATCCACATTCTTTTTATAGGATAAACCCAAAACAAGAATTCGACTATTTTTGATGGGTTTGCCAACTGCATTCAAGGATTCACTCACTTTATGAATCACGTAACTGGGCATGGCTGTGTTTATTTCCCCTGCCAACTCGATAAAGCGGGTGTTCATCCCAATTTCTTTCGCTTTCCATGTGAGATAAAATGGATCAATGGGAATACAATGCCCGCCCAAGCCGGGTCCTGGATAATACGGTGTAAATCCAAAGGGCTTTGTGGAGGCTGCCTGGATGACTTCGTAGATATCAATGTCCATTTTATCCGCCACCATTTTGAGTTCGTTGACCAATCCAATATTGACAGCCCGATGGATGTTTTCCAATATTTTTGTCATTTCTGCTACTTTTGGGGACGAAACAGGAACCGTTTGATCTACAATTTGATCATAAAGTGTTTTGGTCACTTCAAGACAATTTTTTGTAAAACCACTGACAACTTTTGGAATCGTTTGGGTGGTGAAGTTTTTATTGCCCGGATCTTCTCGTTCTGGAGAATAACCAATGAAGAAGTTTTCACCGATGGTGAAAAGTGATGAGTGATGTGTGATTGGTGATGAGTCGGAGATTGATTCGATAAACGGAATGATTACTTCCTCTGTGGTTCCGGGGTAGGTGGTGCTTTCTAAGATTAAAAGTTGGTTCTCTTTTAAATAGGGCTTTATGTTTTCCAGCGTACCATGGATAAAACTTAAGTCCGGTTCGTTATGTACACCAAGAGGAGTCGGTACACAAATGAGAATAACATCTATGTTCGTAATTTGACTAAAGTCTGTCGTAGCTGCGAACCCATTATCTGCCATAACAGAAATCTCGTCTTCATTAATGTGGGTGATATAAGACTTCGCGTTATTTAATAAATTGACTTTTACATCATCAATATCGAAACCAATAACCTTGAAACCTACTTCCGCAAATCGAATGGCGAGGGGAAGCCCAACGTAGCCGAGGCCGATGATAGCGATTGACGATTTTTTATTTACTATTGACAATTTAAAATTGTTCATTTTATATCCTTGTTCATTTTATATCCTATTGAATCTTAAATCCCCACAAAAGATGCAGAAAGCGCAGAAAAGAAAAAAGTTACTGGGGAAACAAGAAAAGAACAGTTTTCGGTAAGGAGGCCCGAATTGGTGACGGCAAACGGCCAGACGATTTACAATTGTCAATTTATTTTTTATTATTGACATAAAATTTACTATTCTTTCGAGTGAGGTAAATAAATAGAGAGATAGAGGAAATAACCGCAAGGATGTAAACTGTGTTTACCAACATCAGTTTGGTTGAATACAATCCAAAAAAGACAGGATTTTTGGATTCGTAGCCTAAGAAAAATGGAAGGCCGATAAGCATGAGGCTGCTGACAATACCAGCAATACGTCTGTCTTGAAAAATGTCTTTTATTTTTTTCTTAAATAAATGTTTTACACGGCGGAGTTTTTTGCGTTCATCCATATCAGCATTATATGCATAGGCACGGATGAAACCAATCATTATACCGAGAACAATACCGAGAATAACTGCGAGTAAAACCCTCAGTTTCAGGTTTTTACTGGTTGGACCAAGGGGCACTTGGGGTTTATCCAACACTTGGACGATCGAGGCTTCTTGCACTTCTTCAATTTTTGCTAATTCTAATTGTTGCTTCAGGGTAAGATAAATACCTGTTTGAATTTCAACATCTCTTGCAAGGCGTTCCTGCTCAAGCTGTAATGCCGGGGATGAAATTTGGCGATTTCTTTCGTTGAATTCTTTTAATTTTGTTTCAGATAATTTTAAGTCATTTTCTACCGATGTGATGCGATTTGAAATAAAAATTACTTTTTCACTTACTATTTGGCTTTTATAAAATCGATTTAAAGATTCAAGCTCTGCCAATACCACATCAGCCAACTCTTTTGCAAATACAGGATCTTCAGCTGTGACTTTTATTACACTAAAAGTGGACTTCGGTCCCTGATCAAAAACAAAAAACTCATTAAGTTTATTTACCGCATCTGCAATGAGTCTATCTTGGCCAATTTTGGACGGCTTATCCCCATGGGTAAGAATGGCTAATAGTGGTAATTTTTTCCCATATTTATCTAAATAGAATTCTTTATCAAGAATCTTTTCTGCAAAGGTTCGACTCTGGAGCAATTCAGGATACAATGAGGGGCTGGATAGATCCACTGAACCGCCGCCAGTGGGCACATTTACACCAAATTGAGACGCCAGCCCAGCGAGGCCGCCTAAATTACCACCACTATTCGAAGGCAACAATACTGTGGCCCAGCTGACGTATTGAGGTGTTTGAATAAATTGAACATAGGTAAAGGTTAGAAAAACGGAAATGAATGTGGTTAAAACAATGACTTTAAGCTGCTCGGCGAGAGTGAGGAGGAGGTCGGAGAGGAGGATCGTATCCTCTTCGTAGATAATCGGTGATGCGTAATGAGTGACGGGTGACCCATCTACGCTATCGCTACGATGGGCAAGTTGGGGGTTGTCAGCGGGTGGTGAAAAAGACTGATTGAGCTTGGCCACTACATGATGGGGGACTTGGTTGCGGGCCTTCCAGTTAGAGACGGCCTGGGGAGTGGTGGAAAGGGTTCGGGCAATCTCCGCCAGTGTGGTGA
>JABJCF010000381.1 GCA_018665625.1 Nitrospina sp.
CGCAGCGAATATTTTTGAGCGACTTTTGATTCAGTTGACAGATAGTCTGAATGAATTGCATGGCTCAAACCATTCGGTGCGTTACTGGAGAATAATTCTGGGTCCATGGCTTGTGTATTTTATCCAAATCCTTTTGGATAGATACCGCTCTGTTTGTGTTGCTGCTGATTCTGGAAAGGTGACAAATACATGGATCACTACTAAATTTCCTGAGGGATACCTGCCTAACGACTTTTCTGGGTTCCGTGACAGGTATCTCCAGGATGATTACAACCATTGTTTGTATAGCCAGATCATAAAATCTTCAGGGGTGATTCCTTGGGAGACAAAAAATAATACGGTTACTTTAACTTTTGATTCGAAAGAAGCTCCCACGTCACAGAAAGATAGTTTTAAGTGGCTTCTTATCAGGTTGCTCGGTACTTATTCCAAGCTTATTCCTGATACATCGCAACAATTAATTGCCTATCAAAGTTACATAAAACCGATGGATCTTATGAGATTGCAATTGTCTATGAAGATGTTTCCTAGTCCTTATAGACCTACGGTTGATATTGTTCCTTCGAAAGTGGATTGGAAAATGAGAGAAAAAATCAAACTGGAGCAGGGGGAGAATCAGTTTGAGTCTGTGCTAAGGGGAAGTATTCCGCTTCATATGCCTAAAGTGTATCTGGAAGGCTATTCGAGTATGGTTAAAAGAGCTGTAGAAGCTTTTCCTAAAAATCCAAAGGTTATACTAACATCAAACGCATACAAGTTTGATGAAGGATTTAAGTTTTGGGCAGCCGATCAAGTAGAACGCGGTGTCAAATTGGTAATCACCCAACACGGTGGGCACGTGGGTGATGGGCTCTGGTCCACAGATGATGACCACGAAGTCAATATAGCTGATCGATACTTTTCTTGGGGTTGGACTCGGGAAAATGAGAAAAAGGTGGTGCCAATGCCCTCATCTATGTTGTTAAAGGCAAGAGATTGTACCCCTGATCCAAAGGGTGAGGTTTTATGTTTGCCCACAAGCTTCCCTAGATACCCCTATAGTATGTTTTCTGTCCCACAAGGGCCTTTGGTACTCGAGAATTTTAAGCTTCAGGAGAAATTTTTTCAAACCGTTTCTTCGTCGGTTTCAAATCTTTTAGTATTGCGTCTTGAACCTAAGAATCGGCCTTGGGATGAAAAAATGCGCTGGAGTGATTCTAGATTCTCACCAAAAATTTATCAGGGAGACAAATCTTTTCATGATCACCTTTTGACGAGTCGACTTTGTGTTTGTTTTTATAATGGGACCCCATTTCTAGAAACATTTGTTGCAAATTATCCTACGCTTCTTTGCTGGAACCCTAGGTCTACCGAGACGAATGAACTTGCAAAGCCCTACTTTGATTTGTTGAGAAAAGTGGGAGTACTTTTTGACACCCCTCAGGCTGCCGCATCAAAGTTAAATGGCATATATCATGATCCTCTATCTTGGTGGATGTCGCCTAAGGTCCAAGATGCAAAAAATAAATTTTGTAACCGATTTGCAAGGGTAAGTGTTGATTGGAAAACTGAGTGGCAATTGGAACTATCGAAGTTAATACAAGAAAAAAAATGAGGGCGGTGATCTAAACTTGATTTTTTTCATAATTGTTTGTCGCAGGTATTCATACCATTTCAAACTCCATCTAGAATTAAAGGCCAATTTGGTTCATGCCACTTTCAACTCGTGTCGTTAAATGCTTTAAAGGTTTGGGGTTGTTAGTGGTGATATTTAGAGATTCAGGATCCTCGCTGAAGTGCTTGATCCAGTCTGTAGACATTCTGTCAATATAGAATTGGCTCAAGTCTTCGTTTGTTTCTTTGAAAACTTGCCGAACTTTTTCATCTGACATTTTGGTCATGTTAATAGGAATCTGGTCCAGGGACCAATCTTGGCAAGTATAGCGATCATAGAAATCCCGGTCATTTTTTAGAAGCCCTTTTTCCTTGCACCAGTCATATAATCCCGAACCCGGAAAAGGGACACACCCAAAAATCTTCTGGGGTCGGTACTCGCCATGGGATATATTTTTAATTAACTGGACGGTATCAAGCATAGTCTGCACATTATCGTTGGGTTCTCCAAAAATAAAACCATACTCTGTATAAATTCCTTGCTCCCTTGTTAAACGGACTGCTTCATAAATTTGATCTAGATTTGTTTTTTTTGACATATTGTTTAAAATTTCTTGATTCCCAGATTCGACACCGTAATAGA
>JABJCF010000382.1 GCA_018665625.1 Nitrospina sp.
AAAACATTATCAAATTCTTCTGGCATCTGCCCTGCCTCAAAATACCCCAAGTCACCACCTTGAGCCCCTTCAGGGCCTAAGGAATATTCTTTCGCAAGGTCCGAAAAAGTCTTTTGTTTACTCAGAAGTTCTTTTTGTATTTCCCTGATTTCATCTTCGGACCCGACCATAATATGAAGAGCCCTAACCTGTTCTTTTTTATGAAATTTATGGTCGTTTTGATCGTAATAACGGCGCATTTCATCTTCGCCTACTGATATTTTACTATTGACCTGTAGATGAATCAATTTATTTGTCAGCAGCTTATTCTTTATAGAGTTACCCCAATCATCTATCGTAATACCTTCCAGCTTCAAAGCATTTTCAAACGCACCCTCAAGATACCCTTCTCTCGCTTCCCTAAGTGCTGTGTCTAACTCGTCTTGTTCGACAGCAATATTATTTTTCTTTATTTCCTGAGAAAGCAACGTACTTTTTATAACTTCATCTAGAACTCTGTTCTTAATCCAAACCAACTCTTCCAGTTTTAAATTTTGAGTATTTTGAACTCTAAAAATTTTCTTCTGGTCCATCAATACTTTTTTGAATTGTTCTGAAGTAATATTCTCGTCATTAATTCTCAATATGACTTCATCATTTTCCACAGAATTTGTGGATGAATTACCATTGAAGCAAGAAACCAAACCTGTAAGCATTAACACAAATAACGCTAATACAATATATGTCTTCATGACGAAACAGCTTTCAAGGTTAATGACTGTGATAGTTTTTGAAGATATCCTGAAACCACTTTTAAATCTGCCCTCCAGCCTTTCCTATCCAAGTGAATTCCGATCTGAAACTCAGAAAGCATCCTCAACCTCTCATCCAGAATACCTGTAAGATTTTCGGGGCTTACCAGAGTGGAAGGAAGTAAAGTTAGAAACACATCATTTTTTTTCATTTTGACATTACTGATATGCAACAACTGACACAACACTCGAATTTCCAGCAATAGCAAGAGTTTCTCAACGGGTTCTGGGTGTGGACCGAATCTATCTGTCATCTCACCAGATAATTCCATACACTCATTTCTATCTCCCGCTAATTGTATTCGACGATAAAAATCTAACCTCTGATTAAGGTCAGGAACATACTCATTCGGAATAAAACCCTTAATCATAAGATCTATTTCTGTATCAATTCGGGATTCAACTTTTTCCCCTCGAATATCTTTGACCATATCTTCAACCAACTTACAGTACAGATCAAACCCCACAGATGCGATGTGCCCAGATTGATCGCGACCAAGCATATTCCCAACCCCTCTGATTTCCATATCCCGGGCCGCCAATTGAAAACCCGCTCCCAACTCGCTTAACTCCTCCATCGCTGCCAATCGTTTTCGCGCTTCACCGCTCAAAGCACCTGTACCGGGAATCAATAAATAAGCATAGGCTTGATGCTTGTATCTGCCCACTCGCCCCCTTAGCTGATATAACTGAGCAAGTCCAAACTGATCAGCGCGATTGATAATAATGGTATTTGCAGAAGGAATATCCAAACCCGACTCAACAATCGATGTACTGAGTAATACATCCACTTTTTTGTCGAGAAAATCTTTCATTACTTTTTCAAGTTGATGTTCAGGCAATTGCCCATGAGCTATATCAATTCTGACCCCAGGAACCAATCTACGAATTAGCTCAGCAATGGAATGGATACTGTGAATTTTATTATGTACAAAAAACACTTGCCCTCCCCTATCCACTTCTCTCAAAATGGCATCGCGAATCAACTCTTCGTCAAATTTTCTGATAAGGGTTTTTACTGCTAGGCGGTCTAGCGGTGGAGTTTCGATAACACTTAAGTCTCGTACTCCCATCAAGGAAAAATGCAAGGTCCGGGGAATTGGAGTTGCTGTTAGCGTTAAAATATCAACAGAATTTCTGAGTTTTTTTAATTTTTCTTTATGCTTGACCCCAAACCTTTGCTCTTCATCCACCACGATCAAGCCTAGCGAAGCAAATTCCACATCCTTGGAAAGCAACCGATGAGTTCCAATGATGATATCGACTTCACCTCGCTTTAATTTTTCTAAAGTGGTTTTTTGTTCACGGGCAGTCCTGAAGCGATTTACCATATCAATAGTGACAGGATATTCCCTGAAACGTTCTTGAAAGGTCTGTAAATGTTGCTGTGCAAGAATAGTGGTTGGCACTAACACCGCCACCTGTTTTTTATCCAGAACTACTTTAAAGGCAGCCCGCATAGCCACTTCTGTTTTTCCATACCCAACATCACCACAAATGAGTCGATCCGTAGGCTTTTCATTTTCCAGATCGTTTTCTACTTCTTCAATGGCCTTTAACTGATCATCTGTTTCCTCATATTCAAACGAATCGGCAAATTCGCGAACCAACATGGTATTGGATGAATACGCATAACCCTTGGCCGTCTCTCTTGAAGCGTAAAGCTTGATTAGATCACCCGCCATTTCCTCAATAGCTGCTTTTACCTTTTTCTTTTGTTTTTTCCAGGCAATTCCCCCCATCTTGCTTAAAGGTGGGGGATTTTCAGACCCTCCTACATATTTTTGGATATAGCCCAAACCTTCCATCGGAAGATATAGCTTTTCATCATCGGCATATTGAATATGAAGAAATTCGCCACTTCCCATTCCAGTTTTTATATCTTTTGTACCCAGGTAAAGTCCGATGCCATAATCAACATGGACAAGATAATCACCTTTTTTTAAATCTTTCAGACCGCGCTGAAAGCTTTGAGAATTTGATTTTTTTCTATGGCGATGTTTGTGTGATCGGCCAAATATTTCATGCTCAGCAATAAAAACCAAATTAGCAGATTTGAAATGGAAACCATCACTGAGTCTTCCAATATCAACGTCAACTTCCAATTCCCATTCATTCATCAATTCATGTATTCGTCGAATTTGTCCCTTGGTGGGAGCAACAATTACAATTTTTTGTTCCTCCTTACTCCACCGAAGAACCTGCTCTGTAAATAAATCAAAATTACCAGCCAATTGAGGAATTTGTTTGATATCCAGGCCATCCAAAAAACCGTCCGCTTCTGCTATTTTCAATGAATTTAACAAGACAGGACCATGCAGGCTTCTGCATTTATCCAATAGCTCATCAGACGATAGATAGAGTTCTTTGGGAGCAGCAGCAACCCTTCCCTTTTCAATACAACTTTCGAATTCTGTGTTCACAAGATTTTCGAATTGGTTACTTTTTTCCATTACCAGATCGGGCTCATCTAAGGCAATGATCGTATTCTGAGGTAAATAATCAAAAATTGTTTCTCGAGTATTAAAAAAGAAAGGAGCCAAAAATTCCATCCCCGAAAAAAATCCAAGGTTGTCAATTTTCTCCTGAAGCTCCATAGTTTGCTTATTATCCAAACCCAACTCATCGGAACGGCTTGAAATTTTCTCACCCCCTAATTGCATCTCGGTATGATTCAAACATAGCTCCCGAACAGGAAGAATATCCACGCCCTTTAACTTATTTATAGATATTTGAGAAAAAGCATCAAACTCTCTTACGGATTCAATAGTATCTCCAAAAAATTCTATACGAATGGGGTTGTCTGCACCCGGTTGGAAAAAATCTACAATGTCCCCGCGAACACTAAATTCGCATCTATTTTCAACCAATGACGATCGTAAAAAACCGTTATCAGTCAAACTTGCCTCTAAAAGTTCACGCTCCATTTCATCATTGGGTTGGATCGTAAACACATTTCGATGCAGTGAGTTTCGCGGAACAACTGTTTGCATGATTGATTCAACAGATGCGATTAAAAATATATTTTCACCATTTTTTAATCTGTTAAGAATCTCAAGTCTTTCACCAGAGATTTCATTTAGAGGTGAAGAAAGCTCGTAAGGTAACAACTCCCAGGAGGGAAAATCAAAAGGCTTGGTTTTCAGATTGAGGTAGTGAAAGAAATATTTAAAATCTTCTAATAAATTTTCCACACGGTTTTGGTCATTTGCAACAACCAGAACCGGTCGTCCTTTTTCTAATTGATGTAAACGGGAAAGAAAAAAAGCAATAGCAGACCCTCGAAGCCCTTCAACACTGACCTCTTGACCTGACGAGCTAATATGTTCTTGCACCCGGTCTAAATGAGCGATTAGACCATCGGCTTGCATCGAAATGCTTTTGTTCATGTTATTACGTGCTTCCAGAAAATCAAATCAGGCAGGATTCGGGTTTGTCCCAGCTTTTTCAGGGAGAAGATTAACCCACTTGGGTTCGCCCTTGGGCTTGAAATTGACACAAACGATAAAGGAAGGACCTTCATAAAAATTTAATTTGTAGTTGCCACCCCCAAAGCGTTCAAAAAAATATGCTTCAGGGCGATCCCTAAAACTATCCAGTTCTTCTTTAGAAATTTTTGCTATTTCATAAAAGTATATAGCCACACCCTCTAGAACCCCTGCCAATAAGGTGCAATTGACCTGGCTATAAATCTCTTCGAAACGTTGATCCATTTCTTCCTGACTGGGATCTCGTTTCAATTCGCGCTTGAGCTTCGGCTTATAATAATCTCTAAACGCTTGTTTAATCCACATATTATTAAATCTTAACCCCTATGAATTTTTAAAAACCTGAAAGAATCCGCCAGAATGATTATGATATCATATTGAGACATAAAGTAGGAACTCACACTTTTTTTTTGGCTCTTAATATATGAACAATGATAACTCAAACATTCGGGTCATTGGTTTAATACAAATGGGTTGCACTGCCGATCCATTAGAGAATTTACAGATTGCCACCAAATACATCCGCGAAGCGGCTGAAAGAGGTGCTCAAATTATATGCCTGCCCGAACTTTTTATTTCAAAATATTTTTGCCAGACAGAAAATCCAGAACATTTTTCTATTGCCGAGCCCATTCCTGGATCTACAAGCCTTTCGCTTGCACAATTAGCAAAAGAGCTTGAAATCGTATTGATCGTCCCCTTATTCGAAAAAAGAACTGAAGGGATTTATCATAATTCAGCTGTAATAATTGATGCAGATGGAACTATTGCAGGAACCTATCGCAAAATGCATATTCCAGATGATCCCTGTTTTTATGAAAAATACTATTTCACACCAGGAGATAAAGGATTCCAAAGTTTCTCCACGCGATATGGAAGAATTGGAGTTCTAATTTGTTGGGATCAATGGTTTCCAGAAGCAGCCCGCCTCACCGCTTTAACCGGAGCACAATTTTTGTTTTATCCCACTGCCATTGGATTTCAGGAGTGTGACAGAGAAGAATCACCTCAGCAAATATCTGCATGGGAGACCATCCAAAAATCTCACGCGATTTCCAATGGCCTGTTTTTGGCTTCTGTAAATCGTGTAGGAAAAGAAAACGACCTAACGTTTTGGGGGGGCTCATTTGTTTGTAATCCTTTTGGAAAAATTATACAGCAGGCCGATGGAAGCCAATCTCAAATTCTATTAGCTTCATGCTCTTTGCCAGAGATTGAAACCACCAGGCAAAACTGGCCTTTCTTAAGAGACCGTAGAGTTGATGCCTATAACAACCTAAACAAAATTTATATCGACAATGACGAATGAAACTCCCAGCTCCCTAGGATATCGTATGCCTGCTGAATGGGAACCTCATTCGGCAACCTGGATAACTTGGCCTCATAATCCCGAAACATGGCCGGATCACGACATACAACAGGTCGAAAAAGAATTTTTAGCTATCGTTCATTCTCTTGCAAGTAGTGAACCCACTCACATTCTGGTTAACGACAAAGACATGGAAGTTTCTGTTGAAGCCACTTTAAAAAATCAAAGTGTGAATATGGAAAATATTTTTCTGCATGATATTCCAACTAACGATTCATGGATTCGTGATTATGGCCCCAACTTTTTAGTCCAAAAGGGGTCGGGCAAAGTCGCTGCAAATGATTGGGACTTCGATTCATGGGGAGGGAAATATAAATGGGAATTGGATGACCTTGCAGGAACAGTAATCGCAGAGGAATCCGACCTACATCATTTTAAACCCGAAATTGTTCTGGAGGGGGGCGCGATCGATGTTAATGGAGTTGGCACCTGCATGACAACCGAGTCCTGCATTCTGAATCCAAATCGTAATAATAAAATTACCCGTGTAGAAATGAAAAAACTCTTACAAGAATATCTGGGGGTTTCAAAAATTATCTGGCTGGATGGGGATATAGAGGGTGATGATACCGATGGCCACATTGATAATCTTGCGCGTTTTGTGAATCCTAAAACTATCGTCTGCGCGGTTGAAGAAGATGAAGGGGATGCGAACTACCCTTCTTTGAAAAAAAACTACGATCGTTTGAAATCAGCAACGGATCAGAATGACCAACCTTTAAAAGTGATTCCTCTCCCAACACCCGGATATGTTGGAAGTCGCGAAGAAAGATTGCCCGCAAGTTATGCAAATTTTTATATCGCAAATAAATCTGTTCTAGTTCCTGTATATGGACAGGCCAATGATAGGCAGGCACTAGAAATCCTGGCCTCACTATTTCCGCAACGCAAAATCATACCCATTCCTTGCTCAACACTTATTTGGGGATTAGGAGGAGTTCATTGCCTGACACAACAACAACCCGCCAGCCAGTAATAACTTCAAGTAAACAGGTAAAGTTTGTAAATTAAATAGGATGCTTTTACGAGTCGGTTGTGGATTCTACTTGAGCGGGGAGTTGCGGAGTATTTTTTAAATTTTCCAGTTCCTCTTCCATCGAAGAAATGGTCTTGTTTTGTTTGCGAATAAGCATTCGCATTTTAACCCAACTTGATAACCACATACACCATGCACCCAGTAGCCCCAAACCTAAAGGAATCATCACTACTGTTACAAGGGGAAGCTCAAGGGTATGCAAGTTGAGACCAAAATCATAATAATTGACCTCAACCGAAGTCATATTCTGAACAGCAAAAGACCCAATCAAAATCGCTGACAGAAAATAAATGATTAGCTTAAGGGCTGGCATAGGTGAAGGCCTTTAAAGGGGTGAAGCGTTTACAGGGAAGAAGGAGATTATTCGTCCTCGTCTTCGTCCTCGTCGTCTTCTTCGCCACCACTATCTTCGGCAGGAGCTTCTTCTTCAGAAGCCTCTGATGCTTCTTCAGCCGCTACAGGTTCTTCAGCTGCTGGCTCTTCTACCGCAGGCTCCTCAGCGTGGGCTGGTTCTTCAACTGGGGCTGGCTCCTCGGCATGAGCTGGTTCTTCAACTGGAGCAGCGTGGGCGGCAGGCGCAGGCGCCTCTTCCAGACTAACAATTCCCGCAGGCATTTTTTCTGTGGCAGTTCCTGCTCCCAATTCTACAAGGAGGGATTCAATTCCCGCTACAACCTGGTTGGATTTTGCTTTCACGTTGGCGGAATCGCCCATGGACATTTCCTGAACTGTTACGAGGGCTCGTTTCAACTCCATTACGGCCATGATGCGCTCATAGTTACCGATTTTGTTATCAAGCCCTGCAATATCCTGATTAACTTTATCGAGGCTGTCATCAACATGTTTCCTAAGAGGAGCTATTTTTTCTTCAAGGCTCGTAATAGCGCCATCTACATCAACAACTCGAGTGTCTAGATCGCGGACAAAAAACAATATGAAAATTATCGCTAAGGCTGCCATTCCAAAACCAAGAAAGGCTACCGCCTTTAACATATTCATTTCTTCTTTTTGGGCATCAACATCTTCTACTGGCTTACTCAATTCGGCTTCCTCGTTCACGTTATCCTTAGATTCCCCTTGTGCATAATAGCTGCTCGCATCTTCTTTTTCTTCACTTTTAATCTCATCAAGCCGATCCGAAGGGCTGTTTTCTTTTCCTTGATCTTCCGTCATAATTAACCTTTAAAAATAAAAATCCTGCTGATTATCATTCTATACATTACCCCGATCCCATTAAATCGTTTATAATCGGTATCGAGATTATTATGAGCGAGGGAATTGTCTTAATAGCCCTATTTAGTGTATCAAATGACTCTAATTGCTCCGAATTAACCTGGAAACAGAGAGAAAAAATGAAGCCTGATAGTACAAGCGCAGCCCTTAATTTGTCAAGAAAAATAAGGGCCATATTCTGGTTGGTTTTGGGAATATTTTTGATGGGATTGACCCCAAGCAAAAACCCGCAAACACAGGTAAATGCTGAACTACTTGTAACCCCTGTAGCCCTGAAAAAAATACCTATAGATCAAAAAGTTATCATTGATACTCGACCTAAACTCAAGTTTATATTGGGGCACATCCCTGGGGCCATCAATCTAAGCAATTGGAAGGAGTTCACCGCTAAAAAAGACGGGATAAAGGGATTATTGATCGATGACAAAAATTTTATCTCTGAAACACTTGCAGCCTTGGGGCTTAACCCCAACTTACACATCATCATCTATGGGGACCCAGGAGATCTCTGGAGAACAGATGGTCGGTTTTTCTGGATGTTTGAACGTTATGGTTTTACCCGAGTTTCTCTTTTAGACGGAGGCCTAAAAGCTTGGGAACATAGCGGTGGAGCCGTAGAAAATGGATTTCAAAGAAAACGCAAATACTCAAAAATCGACCCGGAAACAGTTCAATTAAACTCTGAAACAATAGCAGATAAATATTTGATTAAAAAAGCTTTACATGATAAAAACTTTGTATTAATTGATAACCGTACTCAACAAGAATATCAGGGAGCCACGCCTTATGGATCGGCCCGAGGCGGCCATATCCCAAATGCCAAACACATCCACTGGCCCGATTTCTTCAAAGAGAATGGTGCCTTAAAATCTGAGGCTGACTTAGCTCAATTGCTGCATAAATCTGGAATTCATCCCAATCAGGAAATCATTGTTTATTGTACAGGCGGTGTTCGTTCGGCTATGGCCTACTTCGTATTCCGATACCTGGGGT